>NZ_CP139979.1:5077500-5155848 GCF_034424525.1 Sphingobium yanoikuyae | reverse complement strand
TGAATGCTGCCCCCAAAATACCAACAAAAATGCCCCTGAGGGCACGACTATCGGACGCAACAAGATGGTTCGGAAAAGCGCCCCCGCTCTTCCGAGTCTGATACATCGACTGACATTATGACGACCGCCAGGAAGTGATTCGATCAGCGGCCGGAGGTTCAAAATAGACAGGGCCGCTTCGCCGGATCAAGGGCGGGTCGCTTCAAAAAACTGAAATAAAGACGTTGACTCGGGAATCCCGCAGAAAACCGCAGATTCACAAATTATGACTATTTTTCAGTGAATTACTTTGAGACGATTCTGACAATCCAGCTCGAATCGTGAGAAATTCGCGGGTCAGGGAAATGACTATTCCATGACTCCAGCAGAAAAAGCCCGCTCCGGCGATCCGGAGCGGGCTTTTCAGATAAGCGGGTAGCTTAACGTAAGGCTTAGGCGATCGCGCCGACGGCCTTGGTCAGGCGGCCGAACTTACGAGCGGCCGTGTTCTTGTGCAGAACGCCACGGGCAACGCCGCGGGCCAGTTCGGGCTGGACAGTCTGAAGCGCGGTCGCAGCAGCATCCTTGTCACCGGCGACGATGGCGGCTTCCACCTTCTTCACCAGGGTGCGGATCCGGCTGATGCGGGCGCCATTGATCGCGGCGCGACGCTCATTGCGACGGATGCGCTTCTTGGCTTGCGGCGTATTGGCCATTCTATTCCTCGGTTCTCATCAAATCTCGGGAAGAGGCCCGTCGGATTCGCCAACCAGCCTCGTGAAGGTGCGCCCCTTACAGCTGTTCCGGGGTGTCGTCAACCAGCGAGCCCCCCGCTATTTCTGGCATTTGGGGCAATGGAAGGTCGATCGCCCCCCATCGACTCGGCGTTGCACGGTGCCGCCACAGGGACAAATCTGTCCTTCGCGCCCATAGACTCGCCATTGGTTGGAGAAATAGCCCAATTCGCCATCCGGCCGCGCATAATCGCGCAGGGTGGACCCGCCAGCGACGATGGCGGCGGACAGAACCGTGCGAATCGCCTCCACCAGCAAGCCAAGCCGGGGCTTCGATATGCGGCCCGCCGCTCGAGTCGGGGCGATGCCCGCCATGTTCAGCGCTTCGCATACATAGATATTGCCCAGACCCGCGACGATGCGCTGGTCGAGCAGCGCCGCCTTGATCGATGTTGCCTTGCCGTCCAGCACCTTCGCCAGATAGGCAGCGTCGAAATCCGGCCCCAATGGTTCCGGCCCCATGCGGGTGAAGGGGGCATAGCCCTGCCAGGCGTCACTGCGCACCAGATCCAGCGAACCGAAGCGGCGCGGGTCGTTGAGCGAGAGGAGATGGCCGCTGCCCGTCTCCAGCAACAGATGGTCATGCGCCCCGATTTCCGCCGGATCGATTCGCCAACGCCCCGACATGCCGAGATGGAAGATCATCATGTCGCCGCGATCGGTTTCGATGAGGCCATATTTGGCGCGACGCGACAGGCCCGTGACGGTGGCGCCGGTCATACGCTGACGCAGGTCCACCGGAATCGGGAAGCGCAGATCGGCGCGGCGCGGCTCGACCCGTGTGAGAGTCGCGCCCTGCAAGACGGATCGCAGGCCGGAAACGGTGGTTTCGACTTCGGGAAGCTCTGGCATGGCCCCTATGTAGGATGCCGGAGAGCGGAACGACAGGGGCGTTTACCCCCAGCTCCCAACCCATGCCTTCGCGCCGGACTGACGCTGAAACTGCGCAATCGCACAAGAGCGGGATTCGCCGCATCGCGTGAGCGCGCATAGCGCTTCCATCTGGCACGATCAGGCTCTAGAGCGAACCGCATGAGCGAAACAGCATCCTTCGGCTATCGCGACGTCGATGCCGCCGAGAAGGCCGGCATGGTCCGCGCCGTATTCTCCAATGTCGCCGCCAAATATGACCTGATGAACGACGCCATGTCTGGCGGCGCCCATCGATTGTGGAAGGATCAGTTCGTCAAGCGGGTGAAGCCGCAGCCGGGCGAGCAGATATTGGACATGGCCGGCGGCACCGGCGACATCGCTTTTCGCATGCACAAGCTGGGCGCGCAGATCACCGTGTCCGACATCAATCCCGAGATGCTGGCCGTGGGCGTCGAGCGGGCGCAGAAGAAGGGCTATGAGGGCCTCATCTGGTCGGAACAGAATGCCGAGACGCTGACCTTTGGCGACCGGGAGTTCGACGCCTATACGATCGCCTTCGGCATCCGCAACGTCACCCATATCGACAAGGCGCTGCGCGAGGCGCACCGCGTGCTGAAGTTCGGCGGGCGTTTCTTCTGCCTGGAATTTTCGACCACCACCTGGCCGGGCTTTTCCGACGTCTATGACAGCTATTCGCACAAGCTGGTGCCGCAACTGGGCAAGCTGTTCGCCAATGATGCCGACAGCTATCGCTATCTGATCGAATCGATCCGCCGCTTCCCGCCCATGCCCAAGTTCGAGGGCATGATCCGCGATGCCGGCTTCGTGAACACCAAGGTCGAGCCGATCCTGGGTGGGTTGGTGGCGATCCATTCGGGCTGGAAGATCTGACGCCCGCATGACCACCCACGCGACTCATATCTGGCGGCTCCTGAAATGGGGCCGAACACTCGCACGCCATGGCGCCCTCACTGGCATAGAACGCGATCCGCTGACGCCCACACCCGTGCGCCGGCTGGTGCGTCTGGCCCGCTTCGGCGCGCGCGTGCCCAAGCAGCCACGCTATGCCGATGCGTTCCAGTCGATCGGCCCGGCCGCGATCAAGCTGGGCCAGACGCTGGCGACCCGCCCCGATCTGGTCGGCGAGGAAGCCGCGAACGACCTGCTGCGGCTGCAGGACGCCCTGCCCCCGGTCCCGTTCGAGACGATCCGCGCCCAGATCGAGCAGAGCTTCGGCCGGCCGCTGGAGCAGGTCTATACCCGCTTCGACGAACTGCCCGTGGGCGCCGCGTCGATCGCGCAGGTCCATCGCGCCGTCACCAGCGACGGCCGCGAGGTCGCGGTGAAGGTGATCCGCCCTGGCGTGATCGACCAGTTCAACCGCGACATCCAGACCTATGAATGGGCTGCCGCCCATGTCGAGATGCTGGGCGGCGAAGTCGCCCGCCTGCGCCCGCGTCTGGTGATCGCCAATATGAAGCGCTGGACGGCCCGCGAATTGGACCTGCGGCGCGAGGCGGCATCGGCATCGGAACTGGCCGAGGCGATGGAGGCGATGCCGGGCTATCGCATTCCCGCGATCGACTGGGATCGCACGACCGGCAAGGTCATGACGATGGAATGGATCGACGGCATCAAGATCTCCGATCGCGATGCGCTGATCGCCGCCGGCCATGACCTCAAGGACATCGCCGCGCGGCTGGTCAACGCCTTCCTGCGCCAGGCGATCGCCGAGGGCTTCTTCCACGCGGACATGCATCAGGGCAATTTGTTCGTGAAGGGCAATGGCGACATTGTCGCGATCGATTTCGGCATCATGGGCCGGATCGATCGGCGCGCGCGCATGTGGTTGGCCGAGATTCTCTATGGCCTGATCACCGGCAACTACAAGCGCGTCGCCGAAATCCATTTCGAGGCGCAATATGTGCCCGGCCATCACAATGTCGACGAGTTCGCCACCGCGCTGCGCGCCGTGGGCGAGCCGATGCGCGGCAAGCCGGCCAGCGAGTTGTCGGTCGGCGGCATGCTGGACGGACTGTTCGCCATCACCCGCGATTTCGACATGCAGACCCAGCCGCATCTGCTGCTGCTGCAGAAGACGATGGTGATGGTCGAGGGCGTCGCCCATCAGCTCGATCCCGAAATCAACATGTGGGAGACGAGCGGCCCCTATGTGAAGGAATGGCTGCGCACCGAATTGGGGCCGGAAGCCAAGGCCGCTGATGCGCTGATCGAGAATTGGCGCCTGATTCAGCGGCTGCCGGCGCTGGTCCGCCGCATCGAAGACGCCTTCCCCGAAAAGGGCGGTGCCCCGCCGCCGCTGCCGCTGGGCGACGTGAAGCTGATCCAGGTGGGCGGCGGCTGGCGCTATGGGCTGGTTGCGCTGCTGGCGGCGGCGATCGGCGCCGGGGCGATGGCCGCCGCCACGACCTTCTTCTAAGTCGGCGACCGGGCTGGACAAGTCCCGGTCGCACGACCAAATGTTGGCCATGACCCAGCGTGTCCTTCTCATCGTCTCCGGCGGCATTGCGGCCTATAAGTCGCTGGAACTGGTGCGCCAGTTGCGCAAGCGCGGCATCGCCGTGCGCGCGGTGCTGACCGAAAGCGCGCAGCAGTTCGTCACGCCGCTGAGCCTGGGCGTGCTGACCGAGGATCATGTCTATGGTGACATGTTCGATCTCAAGGAAGAGCGCGAGATCGGCCATATCCAGCTGTCACGCCAGGCGGACCTGATCGTCGTCGCGCCGGCGACCGCCAACATCCTGGCGAAGATGGCGGCGGGCATTGCCGATGACCTGGCCACCACCATATTGCTCGCCACCGACAAGCCGGTGCTGGCCGTACCGGCGATGAATGTGCGCATGTGGCACCACAAGGCGACGCAGCGGAACCTGGCGCAGCTCCATGCCGATGGCCTCCACATCATGACGCCCGACGATGGCGAGATGGCCTGCGGCGAATATGGCAAGGGGCGCCTGCCCGAGCCGGAAGCGATTGCGGCGGAGATTGGGCGCTTGCTGGCCGCTCCGACTTTGCCCGATCCGCTGGCGGGTCAGCCGGATTTCGCCGGCGCGGATGAACCGCTGACCGGACGGCATATATTGGTGACGGCCGGGCCGACGCATGAGCCTATCGATCCGGTGCGCTACATCGCCAATCGCTCTTCGGGCAAGCAGGGCTTTGCCATCGCCGCCGCCGCTGCGCGTGCCGGGGCGAAGGTGACTTTAGTGGCGGGCCCCGTGCATCTGCCGACGCCCGCAGGGGTCGACCGCATCGATGTCGAGACCGCGCGCGAGATGCTGGCGGCGGTCGAGGACGCCCTGCCCGCCGACGCAGCGATCATGGTCGCGGCCGTCGCCGACTGGCGCACCGCCGACGCCGCCGAACAGAAGCTGAAGAAGGATGGCTCCGGCCAGCCCGCGCCGCTCGCTCTGGTCGAAAATCCTGACATATTGGCGACGCTGGGCCATCATGCCCGCCGCCCCCGCCTGCTGATCGGCTTTGCCGCCGAGACGCAGAAGATCGCCGAACATGCGCAGGCCAAGCTGGCCCGCAAGGGCGCCGACTGGATCGTCGCCAATGATGTGTCCGGCGACGTCATGGGCGGTGACAGCAACAGCGTCCAGATCGTCACATCCGCCGGCATCGAAAGCTGGGCCGCCATGGCCAAGAGCGATGTCGCCACCAAACTCATCGAAAAGGTTGCCAATGCCCTCTCCCCTGCCGCCGATTGATATCCAGCTTATGCGCCTGCCCAATGGCGAAGGGCTCCCCGTCCCCGCCTATGCCACCGCGCATGCCGCCGGCATGGATGTGGTGTCGGCCGAGGAGATCATTCTCAACCCCGGCGATCGCCATCCGGTCGCGACCGGTTTTGCGCTGGCGATCCCCGAAGGCTATGAGATTCAGGTCCGGCCTCGTTCCGGCCTGGCGCTCAAGCATGGCATCACCCTGCCCAACGCCCCCGGCACGATCGACGCCGACTATCGCGGCGAACTCAAGGTGCTGCTGATCAACCATGGCGCCGATCCCTTCCCGATCAAGCGGGGTGATCGCATCGCGCAACTGGTGGTCGCGCCGGTTCAGCTTGCGAGCTTCGTCGAGGTCGATATGCTCGACGATACCGTCCGGGGACAGGGCGGCTTCGGTTCTACGGGAGTGTGACCATCATGATGACGCCGGTGCTTTCGCTGA
Source organism: Sphingobium yanoikuyae (assembly GCF_034424525.1). Taxonomy (NCBI): domain Bacteria; kingdom Pseudomonadati; phylum Pseudomonadota; class Alphaproteobacteria; order Sphingomonadales; family Sphingobiaceae; genus Sphingobium; species Sphingobium yanoikuyae. The sequence goes on along the minus strand of NZ_CP139979.1, from coordinate 5,150,008 downwards.
TGCTTGCCGCTGCCACGCCGCAGGCTGCGCAGCCCATGCCGCAGGATCTGAGTGAAGTACCGGAGATTCCCGACTGGCTGGGACGCAAGAATTCGCCGCAATGGTCGGAAGATGTCGCCAAGCTCTATCGGCGTGGCGCGTGCAGCGGTGCGGTCAATCGCCAGGGATCGCAATATCTGGAAATGGACATGCTGTTCCTGCTGAGCGGGGACGGCAAGCTGATGAAGATCGCCCCGGTCAATGCCAGTTGCCCGGGCGTGGAAAAATTCGTCAGCAACCGCATTCTGAGTTCGCTCGGCCGCAGCTTCCCCAAGACCGGCTCGGCCGAACCGGTATGGATGCGCTCGCAGGTGCGGTTCCTCTGGTCGGATGCGCCGTGACGCTGACCGACGATCAACTGGAGCGCTATGCCCGGCATATCGTGCTGAAGGAAATTGGCGGCGCCGGCCAGGCCCGGCTGCTGTCGGCCGATGTCGCGGTAATCGGCGCGGGCGGCATCGGCAGCCCGGCGATCCTCTATCTGGCGGCCGCCGGCGTCGGCACGATCCGGGTGATCGACGATGACGCCGTCGCCCTGTCCAATCTGCAACGGCAGATATTGTTCGGCACCGCCGAGATCGGCACGCCCAAGGCGGAAGCGGCGATGACGGCGGTCGCCCGGATCAATCCCGACATCAAGCTGGTCCCGATCAACGCACGGATCGATGCGGACAATGCCGCCATGCTGCTGCGCGAGGCCGATGTCGTGCTGGACGGGTGCGACAGCTTCGCGACCCGGCTGGTGGTGGCCGACGCCGCGCAGGCGCTGCGCATGCCGCTGGTATCGGCGGCGGTCGGCCCGTTCGAGGGGCAGCTCGCCACCTATCGCGGCTGGGAGACGGACAAGCCCTGTTATCGCTGCCTGGTCGGCAGCCCGGTCGATGCGCCCGAGCGCAATTGTTCGGAAACCGGGGTGATCGGTGCGCTGACCGGGGTGATGGGCAGCCTGGCGGCGCTGGAGGTGATCCGCGCGCTGGTGCCCTTCGGCACCGACATGGCGGGGCAGTTGCTGATCGCGGACCTGCTGGCCATGCGGTTCCGCACGCTGGGCGTGCCCAAGGATCCGGCCTGTCCGGGCTGCGCGGCGGAACTGTGCGCGCCCTGAGGATCGTCGTCATGACGGCCGATGCGGAACGGCTGCGCGGCGCATTGGTGATGGCCACGGCGCAGGCAGCATTGGGCGGCGAGGCCAGCCTGTTCCTGCAACTGGATGCGGTGGCGCTGCTGGCGTCGCCGCTGGCCGCGCCGGAAGATGCGGCGCATCAGGCGGCGGGCCTGCCGACGCTCGCCGAACTGCTGGCCGAGGCGCTGGACATGGGGGTAGCCCTGATCGCCTGCCAGAGCGGCCTTGCCCTGTCGGGCCTGTCCGCCGACGCCCTGCCCGCCGGGGTCGAGATTGGCGGCCCGCTTTCCTTCCTGCAACAGACCGACGACGCTGCCCGGCTGCTGATCGCCTGACCCGCAATGGATACCTTCGCGGCAGAAATGGCCGACCTGGGTCGTTTGACGCCCTAAATTAACGACTTCCCCCGACTTGAGCACTTGTTAGACGGCGAGTCGCGCAGGGTGGCGTCAGGCTTTTCAGTGCCTTAGCTGGAAACGGTCGAAAGTTTGCGCGTATGCGCCATGGAAGATTTTCGCGGCCCGCGAAAAATCGACGACAATTGAGTGGGTTGACGATCAAAAGAGCCGGCCGGAACTTTACACCGGACACGCCGCTGTAGGACAGGGCTCTCATCGCGAAAGCGACCGGGATGGGTGGGAAGCGGACGGCCTGCTTTCTGTTGCCCCTACCGCTTGTGGGAGGGGCAACATGTCCGCAACCGGGCGCCTGCGGACCGTCCGAGCTGTCCAGCCGTCCTAGTCGGCCAGGCGCGTGTCGGGCGTGGCGCGTGTATCCAGCGTCAGTTGCAGGAAGGCCAGATCGAGCCATTGGCCGAATTTCATGCCGACCTGCGGCAGCAGGCCGACCTGGGCGAAGCCCAGCCGTTCGTGCAACCGGATCGATCCGATATTTCCGGCCTCGATGCCGGCAATCATGACATGTTTGCCGATCGTGCGGGCGCGATCGATCAGGGCGAGCATCAGCGCCTTGCCGATTCCCGCCCCGCGCTGGTCGGCGCGGACATAGACCGAATGTTCGACCGTGTTGCGATAGCCATCCCAGGCGCGCCAGTCGCCAAAGGAGGCATAGCCGACAACGTCGCCCAGCGCATCGACCGCCACCAGCACCGGATAGCCCCGCCCCTGCCGCTCCGCCAGCCAGGCGCGGCGATTGGCGGCATCCACCTGATGCTCGTTCCAGATCGCCGTCGTGTTGACGACCGCGTCATTATAGATGGCCGCGATGGCCGACACATCGGCCGGGCCGGCATCCCGAATGGTCATTGCGCAGGTCACTCCTTGATGGGTGCATGTCAGGGTTCAGGCGGCGTTCGGTACGATCAGATATTTCTCGCCGGTGCGGCGGGCATTATAGGCCAGCACCGCGTCGCGCGTCAGCGCATCCCTGAGCGACAGGCGCGCCTTGTAGTGGCTGGCGAAGAGGCCGGTGAGATTGTCACGCACGCGGGCGCGCATCCGCTCCACCGTCTCCGCCCCCGCCTGCGCCAGGAAGGGCGTCAGCAGCCAGCCGCCGACCCGCCAGCTGAAGCCGAAGCTGCGCGTGAGCAGGGTCGGCGACAGGTCGAGCGCGCCGTAGATATAGGCCTGCTTCATGGTGGCGGAGCCATAGCGGCTATAGATGGCGCCCGCACTCGCCACCTGCTCCATCGCGCCCAAGATCCGGCTGACCAGCGATCCGCCGCCGATCGCATCGAAGGCGATGGTCGCCCCCGTTTCGGTCAGCGCGGCGACCAGCAGTTCGGCAAAATCATCCGCCGTGCTGTCGAGCACATGGCGCGCCCCCAGATCGCGCAGCAGCGCGACCTGCGCCGGGCTGCGGACGATATTGACCAGCGGGATGTCGTCCGCCTGGCAGATCTTGACGAGCATCTGGCCAAGGTTGGAGGCGGCCGCGGTATGGACCAGCGCCTTGTGCCCCTCTGCCCGCATGGTTTCGACGAAGCCAAGCGCAGTCATCGGATTGACGAAGGCCGATGCCCCCTGCTCCGCCGTGGCGCCATCCGGCAAGACCATGCAGGCACGCGCATCGACCAGCCGATATTGGGCGTACATGCCGCCCGGCACACAGGTAACGCGCTTGCCGAGCAGCGCCTGCGCTTCCGCAGCTTCGCCCGCTGCGATCACCGTGCCAGCCCCTTCGTTGCCGACCGGCATCGCGTCTCCCAGGCGCGAGGCCATGGCGCGCATCGACGCCTCGGGCATCTGCGCCACCAGATAGCCATCGCCATATTCGGCATGGTCGACATCGGCCGACCCCAACAGCAACCCGAGATCGGATGGATTGATCGGTGCCGCCTCGACCCGCAACACGACCTGAGATCCGGTCGGCGCTGGCAGGGTCTGTTCTGCCAGCGATACGGTCAGGCGGCCATCGGGCGCGAGGGTCGAGAGAAGGTGCAGGCCGGTGATGTCGGACATGTGGAGGCTCCCTTGGCGGCGATGAAAGGGACTTAGCCTGCCACGTCGCCATCGGCCAGCATCGGTGCGATCAGGCGGCGGGGACCGCGCGGTAGAGCGTGGGATACATGGCGCGGAATGCCTTGAGCTTGGGCATGTCCCAGCGCTGGATATAGGGATGATAGGGATAGCGGGCCATGAAGTCTTGATGATCGGCCCCGGCATCCTGGAAACCGGTGAAGGCCTCCACCTTGGTCACGATCGGATCGCGCCACAACCCGGCCTTCTGCAACTGCGCCAGATAGGCGCGCGCTGCCCTGTCCTGCTCTGGATTGAGCGGGAAGAGCGCGCTGCGATATTGGGTGCCGCTGTCGGGCCGCTGATAATTGAGCGTGGTGGGATCGGTGATGACCGAGAAGAAGATGCGCAGCAGCGTGCCATAGCTGACGACCTTCGGATCATAGGTGATCCGGACCGACTCGGCGAAACCGGTATCGCCGCCGCTGACCATGTCATAATCGACCTTGCGGTCGCGCGGTCCGCCGGCGAACCCCGCCACGACGAGCTTGACGCCCTTCACATGGGAAAAGACGCCCTCGACGCCCCAATAGCAGCCACCCGCAAAGATCGCGGTTTCCAGCGACCGGGTCGGCTGCGCATCCAGCGCCGGAATCGGCGCGGGGACGGCAGGTTCGGCATGCAATGGGGAAGACGCGGCGGCGAGCGCCGCAAGGGGGAGGAGGAAAAGGCCCTTAGAGCGCCGCACCGCCGACAGGGGTCGCGGTCGACGCGATCGCGGTCGAGGTCAGCGCCGGCGGCTCATTATTGGGCTGAAGCGCGAACATCGCGACCGCCCCGATGGCAAAGCCACCCAGGAAGCGGAAGAACAGTTCGGATTTCAAAAACGCCAACATGGCCAAGCCTTTCTGTCGCGATATCTTCGCGATCGTCGCCCGGTAGGACATTGCGCCTTGCCCCTGTCTGAACATGATCGCGCCGGACAGCGGCTTTCGACCAAGAACAGGAGCGGAGCGACGAAACGCCACCGCACATAAGTTTCTTTACGCAACGGGCATATAGCGCCTGCCGCGTCAATCACAAGACGCTGCAGTGCGAAAAAGACCGTTTCATTTTCTGAGACAATGGAAAAATCCGGCCGCGATAGACAGTATCGCGACCGGATTTTCAAGAGCTTATTGCAGGCCGACAATCATCGGCCGGCGCTTATTTCAGCGCTGCACAGGCTTCCTGGATGCGCACGCAGGCGGTCTTGAGTACCTCTTCCGAGGTCGCATAGCTGATGCGGAAGGCCGGCGAGAGGCCGAAGGCGGCGCCATGGACGGCCGCGACCTTCGCTTCGTCGAGGAAATAGCCGATCAGCGCTTCGTCGCTGTCGATCCGCTGGCCCTTGGGCGTCACCTTGCCGATCACGCCGCTGGCGTCGGGATAGACATAGAAGGCGCCTTCAGGCGTCGGGCAGTCGAGGCCCGGCGCGTCGTTCAGCATGGCGACGACCATGTCGCGGCGCTTCTTGAAAGCGGCATTGCGCTCTTCGAGGAAATCCTGCGGGCCGGTCAGCGCAGCCACGGCAGCGGCCTGGCTGATCGAGCAGGGGTTGCTGGTCGACTGCGACTGCAGCTTGCCCATCGCCTTGATGATCCATTCAGGGCCACCGGCGAAACCGATGCGCCAGCCGGTCATCGAGAAGGCCTTGGAACAGCCATTGACCGTCAGCGTGCGGTCATAAAGGTCCGGGCACACCTGGGCGATGGTGGCGAAGGGGGTCGGCGCGTACCAGACATGCTCATACATGTCGTCGGTCATCACCAGCACATGCGGGTGACGCAGCAGCACTTCGCCCAGCGCCTTGAGTTCGGTCGCCGAATAAGCGGCGCCCGACGGGTTGGACGGCGAATTGAGCATCACCCACTTGGTGCGCGGGGTGATCGCGGCGTCGAGCTGGGCCGGGGTGATCTTGTAGCCCTGGCTGGCCGGCCCTTCGATGAACACGGGCGTGCCGCCGGCGAAGTTCACGATGTCGGGATAGCTGACCCAATAGGGCGCCGGGATGATGACTTCATCGCCCACGTCGACGGTGGCGACCAACGCGTTGAACAGGGTGTGCTTGCCGCCCGAGTTCACGCTGATCTGGCTGCGCTTGTAGATGAGGCCATTGTCGCGCTTGAACTTGAAGGCGACGGCTTCCTTGACGTCGGCGGTGCCGTCGACGTCGGTATAGCGGGTCAGATTCTTGCGAATGGCCTCGATCCCCGCCTCTTTCACGAAATCGGGCGTGTCGAAATCGGGTTCGCCGGCCGAAAGACCAATGACGTCCACGCCTTCGGCTTTAAGGGCATTCACGCGCGCGCTCATCGCCAGGGTGGCGGAGGGCTGGATGCGACCGAGGGCTGCGGAAGTCTGGCTCATGGCAATGATCTTTCTCCAGAGCGATGCCCAGACGGACAAAAGAGTCCGCGCTCATCGACATCGCGACAAAAAATAATATTATTTCCTTGCCTGCCGCGCAGGCAGACGCGGCGGTCCTTAGTGCGCAAAGGACGCCGGAGCAACCGCCAGTTGCCGGTTATTGGCTTGTGCGCGTCCTAGGAAAACTATCGGACCAGCGAGGCCGCGACCATCCCGCGCGACGCATTGCCGATGAAGAAGCCGCGTTCCAGATCATGGATGCGCAGATCGCCCTCCACCGCCTCGCCCATATCGAGCAGGCTCTGGCGCAGGATTCCGCGCAGCAGCCCGCGCGAGGCCGGCGGCGTCACCAGCTTGTCGCCCCGCTCGACGAAGATGGAGGAGAAGCAGCCTTCGGTCAGATAGCCCTGTTCGTCGGTCATCAGCACCTCATAGGTGCCGCCGCGCTGCAGCGCGTCGCGATAGAGGGAGCGGTCGGTGGTCTTGTGCTCCAGCCGGGGATCAGTGGCGGCGGCGAGCCGGGGCACGACCTTCACCTGCATGATCGCCTTGGGCCAGGTGCGATGTTCGCGCACCTCGATCGACACCGAGCCCTGGCGCGACACCAACAGCCGCACGCGGCTGAGTTCGCGCAGGCGGAAAGTGGCGGCCTGAAGCTCGTTGCGCACGCTGTGGCGGTCGAAGGCGAAGCCCAGCGCCTGCGCGCTGTCCTTCAGCCGGCCCAGATGCAGTTCCAGCAGACGCACGCCTTCATGCGGATCGAAGGCCATGGTCTCGAGCAGATCATATCGTCCGTCAGCCACCGACATCGAACCTATTCACGCCCCACTGCAATCATCTTTCATCCCAGCGACAGGAAGCGCCCCTTGGCCAGGCATTCCGCCCATTCGGCCGACGCATCCGAATCCGCAACGATGCCGGAACCCAGGCCCAGGCGACCGATACCGCTTCCTTCTTCGACGCAAATGGTGCGAATGGCAACATTGAAAGCCGCGTCACCCGCCGGATCCATCCAGCCCATCGCCCCGGTATAGACGCCGCGGGCAAAAGGCTCGACCATGTCGATGATCTCCATCGCCCGCACCTTGGGCGCGCCGGTGATCGATCCGCAGGGGAAAAGCACCCGCAACACGTCGACCGGCGCCAGCCCCGGCAGCACCCGGCCGCGAATGGTGGAGACCATCTGGTGGACGGTCGGATAGGTTTCGACCTTGAACAGGTCAGGGACCGTGACCGACCCGGCCCGCGCCACCCGCGACAGATCGTTGCGCAACAGGTCGACGATCATCAGATTTTCCGCGCGCTGCTTGGCATCGCGCGCCAGCTCGGTCGCCAGGGCGGCATCCCGATCCGGATCATGATCGCGCACGGCAGTGCCCTTCATCGGCCGCGCCGTCAGTTGCCCGCGCACCTGGGTAAAGAAGAGTTCGGGCGAGAAGGACAATATCTGATGCCCGCCAATGTTGACGACGCCGCCATAGCCGGCCTGCGCGCGCGGACGCAGCGCCGCATAGAGCGCCATCGGATCGCCGGCGAAGCGCAGTTCGCACGGGAAGGTCAGATTGACCTGATAGATGTCGCCCGCGCGGATCAGTTCCTGCACCTGGTCGAACTGCGCGCGATAATCGGCCTCGCTGACCAAAGGCCAGGGCGCATCGACGCTGACCGCCGCAGGATCGGGCAGCAGGTCCGCGACGCCATCGGCCGGGATGAAGCGGCAGCCCTCGAACAGGCCGAACCAGAGCAAGGGCATGGCTTGCGGCCCGCCCTTGGGCGGGCGGTGCGCGATCGGCGCCAGCCGATCCTCCAGCGCCAGCCCGGCTTCATAGCTGATATAGCCGGCGGCATGCAGGCCGGCCTCGCGTGCCTCGGCGATGCGATCGAGCGCGGGCTGCACCTCCTCCATCCGCCAGGCGGCGATGACTGATACCGGATCGCGATACAGCCGCGCGGGCGCTGCCCCCTGGACGCGCGCATCGTCGAACAGGGCAAAGGCTTCGGTGGGACCAGGCAGGCGCATGGCGTCCTCTTAACAGGCTTTGGCGCGCACGAAAGAGCGATGCAGGTGGCGCCATCATTGCCCGGCGGGGCAAAGCTGGCCTAGACAGGGGGCATGTCCGACCAGCCCCCTGCCCCGACGAGCGAACCGCGTCCGTTCAAACCGGCCTTGCTGCTGGGCCTGCGCAGCCGCTGCCCGGCCTGCGGCGAGGGCAAGCTGTTCGCGCGCTTCCTGAAACCGGTGTCGGCGTGCAGCCATTGCAGCCAGCGCTGGGACGGGCATCAGGCCGATGATTTCCCGGCCTATATCGTCATCCTGCTGCTCGGCCATCTGCTGGTGCCGCTGATGATCGAGGTCAATGCCGCGCTGGCCATCCCATTGGGCTGGCAGGCGGTGCTATGGCCGACGCTGGCGGCGATATTGGGGCTGGCGATGATCCAGCCCGCCAAGGGGGCGGTGCTGGCCTTCCAATGGTCGCGCCGGATGCACGGCTTCGCCTGACGGCGCGCCGATATTTATTCCGCCGGCTTGCGGATGAAGTTGAGTTCCATCGCTTCGCGCAACGTGTCGTCGATCGAGCGACGGCCTTCGGCGCCATGGGTGACGACGGTGGTGTCGCAGGTGGCGACGCATACGCCCTTCTGGAAGCCGGCCGAGCTGATCGTCCAGCTGGTGCGGCCGATATGGCCGATCGCGCAATGGACCTCGAACGGATAGGGGAAATGCGATTCCTCGATGAAGTTGAGGTTCACATTGGCCACCAGCCAGCGCACGCCCTGTTCCTGCGGGTGGCGGCCCATATGATGATGAAAGCGGATACGGGCCGTTTCGAAGATACCGGAAATGGCCACATTGTTGATGTGACCCATGGTATCGAGATCCTGGAAGCGCGTATCGATGCTCGTGATGAAGCGATATGCGTCGGGACTGAACCGCCAGGATTCGGGTTTGGCCATGTCCTGCTTTCCTTGAAATTGTTTTTTTCGCTCTTAGCCCAGCGATCTTGCGATGCAATGTTCGCGGCGAAAATGCCGCGACTGCGACCTTTATGACACAGACAAAATCATAACGATATTGTCACGAAACTGACGCCGCAGCGTCGCGATAGTCACATTGCAGTGCAACATGGCCAGCCTAGAGCGCCCGCCAATCACATTCGATTGGGGGATTTCACCATGCGCCACGCACTCAGCCTGCTGCTCGCTTCGACCGCCTGCATCGCCGCACCCGCCCTTGCCCAGGACATGGCGCCCGCCGCCGATGCTGCGGCCGATGCGGACAGCGCCGGCATCATCGTCTTTGGCCGCGGCGAGACCCGCCAGGTCCAGGAAATCACCACCCGCGATCTCGTCACCCTGACGCCCGGCACCAATGCGCTCAAAGCCATCGAGAAGCTGCCCAGCGTCAATTTCCAGTCGTCCGATCCGTTCGGCAGCTATGAATGGTCGCAGCGCGTCAGCATCCGCAGCTTCAACCAGAACCAGCTTGGCTTCACCTTCGACGGCATTCCGCTGGGAGACATGAGCTATGGCAATCATAACGGCCTGCACATCACCCGCGCCATCAGCAGCGAGAATATCGGCACCGTCCGCGTGTCGCAGGGTTCGGGTTCGCTCGGCACCCAGTCGACCGGCAATCTGGGCGGCACGGTCGAGACCTTCTCGATGGATCCGGCCGATGCGCTGGGCGCACAGGGCAACCTCACCTATGGCAGCGACGAAACCTGGCGCGCCTTCGCCCGGCTGAACATGGGCAGTGCCGACGGCATTCGCGGCTATGTCTCTTATGCATACGGCTCGACCGACAAGTGGAAGGGCCAGGGTACGCAGGACCAGCATATGGTCAATGCCAAGGTCGTGATCCCGGTCGGCGACGGCAAGCTGGATGGCTGGCTGAGCTATTCGGACCGCCGCGAGCAGGATTATCAGGACATGTCGATGGACATGATCAACCGCCTGGGCTGGAAATGGGACAATACGTCGCCCGATTATGCCCGCGCCGTGCTCTATGCCGACATCGGCAATAATCGCGGCGAAACCGGCGCGCCGGTCAGCAACGCCGCCGCCGGCACCGTCTATCCCGACAATGTGACGTCGGTCTGGGACGCCTATTATGACGCCGCCGGCCTGCGCGAGGACTGGCTGGGCGCGATCGGCTACAGCACGCCGCTGGGCGATCATGCCAATTTCAAGATCAAGGGCTATTATCACAATAATAGCGGCATGGGCCTGTGGGCGACCCCCTCGGTCCCCAGCCCCACCGGCGGTTCGCCGCTGTCGATCCGCACCACCGAATATGACATGGATCGGATCGGCGCCTTCGGCAGCGTAGATGCGACGATCGGCGTCCAGACGCTGGAAGCGGGCGCCTGGTACGAGAATAACAAGTTCAACCAGGCCCGCCGCTTCTATGCGTTCAAGAGCCGCACCGAAGCCGGCCTGTCCTTCCGCGACTATCCCAAGAACCCGTTCGCGACCCAGTGGGAGTTCGACTTCACCACCGACACGATCCAATATTATGTCCGCGACAAGATCGACCTGGGCATGCTGACGATTAACCTGGGCTGGAAGGGCTTCAAGGTCACCAACGAGGCCGAGGCGGTCGTGTCGAGCAGCTTCCCCGAGGGCAAGATCAAGGCCGAGGACTGGTTCCAGCCCCATGCTGGCTTCGCCGTCGAACTGAGCCCCGAGGCGGAAATCTTCGGTGGCTTCACCCAGGTGACCAAGGCCTTTGCCAGCGCCACCACCACCGGCCCCTTCTCCACCAACCAGGCTGGCTTCGACCAGATCCGCGACGATCTGAAGCCGGAAAGCTCGGACACGTACGAGCTGGGCCTGCGCTACAATAGTTCGCGCTTCAACGGCACGCTGGGCGCCTATCTGGTCAATTTCCGCAACCGCCTGCTGGCGGTGCAGGTCGGCAGCCCGATCCTGGGCCTTGCCTCCGCGCTGCAGAATGTCGGCAATGTCCGCGCCGTCGGCATCGAGGCGGCGGGCGACCTGAAGCTGGGCCAGGGCTTTGGCCTCTATGCCAGCTACAGCTACACCGACGCCACCTATCGCGACGATGTGCTCAACAGCTCGGACGGCACGCTGGTCGCGGCGATCAAGGGCAAGACCGTGGTCGACAGCCCCAAGCATCTGCTGCGCGGCGAACTCAATTATGACCAGGGGCCGCTGTTCGGCCGGATCGGCGCCAACTATATGTCGAAGCGCTATTACAGCTACACCAACGATGCGTCGGTCGATGGCCGGGTGATCGTGGACGCCTCGATCGGTTATCGCATCACCGACCAGATCGAAGTGCAGCTCAACGCCAGCAACCTGTTCGACAAGAAATATATCAGCACGATCGGATCGGGCGGCTTTGGCAATAGCGGCGACGCGCAGACGCTGCTGATCGGCGCGCCGCAGCAATTCTTCGTCACCCTCAAGGCGGGTTTCTAAGATGAACAAGGCCGCGCTGCTTGCCTCCGCCCTGCTCGCCGTCACGCCGCTCCCGGCGCTGGCCGAGCCGGTGCTGCTGATCTCGATCGACGGGCTGCGTCCCGGCGACGTGCTGGAGGCGGACAAGCGCGGCCTTGCCTTGCCCAATCTGCGCCGGTTCCTGACCGATGGCGCCCATGCATCGGGTGTCACCGGCGTGCTGCCGACGCTGACCTATCCCAGCCACACCACGCTGATGACCGGCGTGTCGCCGGGCAAGCATGGCATCGTCAGCAACAACAGCTTCGACCCGATGCAGATCAACCAGGGCGGCTGGTATTGGTATGCGCAGGATGTGAAGGTGCCGATGCTGTGGGATGCGGCGGCGAAAGCCGGGCTTTCCACCGGCAATGTCCACTGGCCGGTCAGCGTCGCCGCGAAGGGCATAAGCTGGAACCTGCCGCAAATCTGGCGCACCGGCCATGCCGATGACGCGCAATTGCTGGATGCGCTGGCGACGCCGGGTTTGAAGGCGGAGCTGGAACGGGCGGTCGGCCAGCCCTATGCCATGGGGATCGATGAAAGCCTGTCCGGCGACCAGAACAGGGGCCGGTTCGCCACCGCCCTGATCGCCGCGCACCAGCCCGACTTCCTGACCGTCTACCTCACCGCACTCGACCATGAGCAGCATGGCAGCGGTCCCGACACGCCAGCCGCCAAGGCCGTGCTGGAAAAGATCGACGCGATCGTCGGCGACCTGATCGCGGCCGAGCGCAAGGCCCATCCCGACGCGCTGATCGCGCTGGTCAGCGACCATGGGTTCGAGGCGACGCATAGCGGCCTCAACCTGTTCCGCCCCTTCATCGACGCTGGCCTCATCACCCTTGGCGCGGACGGCAAGGTCGCGTCGTGGCAGGCCATGCCGTGGATCGGCGGTGGATCGGCCGCGATCATGCTCGCCCGCCCGGACGACAAGATGCTGGCCGACAAGGTGAAGGGCCTGCTCGACAAGCTGGCCGCCAACCCCGCCAACGGCATCGAGCGCATCGTCGACCGGGCGGAGATGACGAAGCTGGGCGGCAATCCGCAGGCCAGCTTCACGATCAACCTCAAGCCCGGCTTCGTGACCGACATCTTCCGTGGCGCCAATGCGCCGCTGGTCGCGCCGACACCGGTCAAGAGCATGCACGGCTATTTCCCCGGCCCGGCCAATCTGCGCGCCACCTTCATGGCGATGGGACCGGGGGTGAAGCCGGGCAAGGATTTGGGCCTGATCGACATGCGCGCGATCGCGCCCACCCTGGCCAGGGCGATGGGCGCCAGCCTGCCAGACGCGGAGGCGACGGCGATCGACCTGCGCTGATCCACCCGGCAACGGATCGTTTCCGGCTGCGACGATGGACTTCATTACCCCCGCGACATAATTTTGCGCCCAATCCAACAGGGTCATTTTCGGGGTAGTCCATATGCCGCAGCGTTACAGCCTGGCCGCCATCATCTTGCACTGGGCGATCGCCGCCCTGCTCGCCTTCCAGATCGCCGTCGGCTGGGCGCTGGGCAGTCTGGGCGCGCGCGGCTTTGCGCTGTTCCAGTTGCACAAGTCGATCGGCATCACTGTGCTGCTGCTGACGCTGCTGCGCATCGGCGTGCGCTGGTGGAAACCACGCCCGGCCAAGCTGGAGGGTGGCTGGCAGGGCGCGCTGGCGTCCAGCGTCCATGTCGGCCTCTATGCCTTCATGCTGGGCGCGCCGCTGACCGGCTGGGCGCTGGTCTCGACCGCCAAGGTCAAGGTGCCGACCCTGTTCTTCGGCGTCATACCCCTGCCCCATCTGCCGCTGCCAATGGCGAGCCATGGCCTGGCCGAAGGTGGCCATAGCCTGCTCGCCTGGATCGGCATCGCGCTGGTCGCGCTGCATGTCGCGGGCGCGCTGCGCCATCATGTGCTGATGCGCGACGGGCTGATCTGGCGGATGGTGCCGGGCCGCTCGACCGCCTTGCTGCTGGGATTGCCCGCGCTGATCCTCGTTGGCTTCCTGCTCGGCCGGGCGATCCTGCCGGGTGCCGCGCCCGTCGCGCCGGATGCGCCCGCCGCCAATGCGGTCGAGGCGCCTGCCGAAGACAATGCCGTCGAAGCCGCCGGCAATGCGAGCGACAATGCCGCCGCCCCGGCTGCGAACGAGACCGCGGCCGTCGCCGAGGAACCGGCCGGCCCGCCGCCGGCCTGGGCGGTGCAACCCGGCGGCAAGATCGGCTTTTCCGTCGGCAACAGCGGCGAGACGATCAGCGGCAATTTCTCGAAATGGACCGCGAAGGTCGTGATGGACCCCGACCATCCCGAAAGCGCCGACATCAAGGTAACGATCGACATGGCATCGGCCAGCGTCGGCGACGCATACAAGGATGGCATGCTGCCGGGCGACGAGTTCTTCGGCAGCGCCGCCCACCCGACCGCGACCTTCGTTGCCAAGGGGGCGGAGAAGAGCGGCGCCAACGGCTATCGCGCCCATGGCACGCTGACGCTGAAGGGCGTGGCCAAGCCGCAGGCGATCCGCTTCACCCTGTCGGGCAGCGGCAAGAGCCGCAAGGTCAGCGGATCGGCCAGCGTCGCCCGCCTGCCCTTTGGCGTGGGCAATGGCGACAGCAGCACCGGCCTTGATCCCAAAGTGATGGTGACCTTCAACTTTGACGCCAAGACGCAATAAGACCATGCGATGCATGGATTAACGTAACGGTTTCTGCCAAAGAGCGGACATGGAACGACAGAGCCGGCATCGCCGAACGCAGATTGAGGATGGGGTGTTCGTCGCCCTGGTGGTGCTGGTTTCCATCGCCTTCGCGCTGGTGGTCGAGCCCTTCTTCGGGGCGATCCTCTGGGGCGTGATCGTCGCCATCCTGTTCATCCCGGTGAACCAGGGACTGCTCAAGCTGATCCCCGGCCATCGCAACAGCGCCGCGCTGCTGACGCTGCTGCTGATCATCGCCATCGTGATCGTGCCGGCCATCATCCTGTCGATCGCGCTGGTGCAGGAAGCGACCGCGCTCTACGCCCAGATCAATGTGGGGAAGATCAACATTCCCCACATGTTCGCGCAGTTCCAGGCGGCGCTGCCTGACTGGGCGTCGATCGGCCTGCGGCGGCTGGGCATATCCAATTTCGCGGCGGTCCAGCGGCTGCTGACCGACGGCCTGACCGCCAGTTTCCGCACCGTCGCGGCCCAGGCCTTCCTGATCGGCCAGAGCGCCTTCAGCTTCCTCATCGCGCTGACAGTGATGCTCTATCTCACCTTCTTCCTGCTGCGCGACGGGCTGGATCTGGCGCGCAAGCTGGACCGGGCCGCGCCGCTGCGGGTGCTGCATCGCCGCGCGCTGATGCGGCAATTCGTCATCGTCATCCGCGCCACGATCAAAGGTAGTATCGTCGTCGCCATCCTGCAGGGGCTGATCGGCGGGCTGGTGTTCGGCGCACTGGGCATTTCCGGCGCGCTGCTGTGGGGCGTGATGATGGGCTTCTTCTCGCTGCTGCCGGCCGTCGGCACTGGCCTCATCTGGGCACCGGTGGCGATCTATCTGCTGGCGACCGGCGCGATCTGGAAGGGGCTGATCCTGATCTTCTGCGGCATGTTCGTGATCGGCATGGTCGACAATCTGCTGCGCCCGATCCTGGTCGGCCGCGACACCCGCATCCCCGATTATGTCGTGCTGATCACCACGCTCGGCGGGCTGCAATTGTTCGGTTTCAACGGCATCGTCATCGGGCCGGTGATCGCCGCCCTGTTCATCGCCACCTGGCAGATCGTGATCCGCACCCGCTCCCACGAAGCGGGCGCGCCACCGCTGACATTCTAGACCCTGATCGTCTGAGGTGGAAGCGCTCCGCGCTTTCACCGATGGCGTGAATCAGGGTCTAAAGCCGGAGAATCAGCCGGCTTCCAGCGCCGCGCCGGCTTCCATCCAGACTTCCTCGGCCGCTTCCAGCTTCTTCTCGACCGATGCGCGCTTCACCATGAGTTCGCTGGTGGTCATCTTCGCCTCGGCGCCGGTCGCGCTCTTGGGATCGGACAGCACGGCGTCGATGCGCTTGCGCTCGGCGATCAGCGTCGACATCTCGCGCTCGGCCTTGTTGACCGCGTTCTTGAGCGTCTTCTGCTTCTCGCGCCATTCGGCAGCGGCCTTCTTGTCCGCCTTGCGATCGACCTTGGGCGCGTCGCCGCCCGACGGGTTG
Source organism: Sphingobium yanoikuyae (assembly GCF_034424525.1). Lineage (NCBI taxonomy): Bacteria > Pseudomonadati > Pseudomonadota > Alphaproteobacteria > Sphingomonadales > Sphingobiaceae > Sphingobium > Sphingobium yanoikuyae. The sequence continues at coordinate 5,134,374 of NZ_CP139979.1, read as the reverse complement.
CCGTCCGCCTTGCGCAGGATGATGTCGGTATAATCGTCGAGCGATCCGTCGAACGGCTGGGCGGTGCCATTGTCGACCAGCACCAGCCGGTCGGCGACCAGTTCGATCATGTGGCGATCGTGGCTGACGATGACGACGGCGCCCGAATATTCGTTGAGCGCCTGCACCAGCGCCTCGCGGCTGTCGACGTCCAGATGGTTGGTCGGTTCGTCGAGGATCAGCAGGTGCGGCGCATCGCGGGTGATGAGCGCCAGCGCCAGACGCGCGCGCTCGCCACCCGACATGGAGCCGACCTTCTGCGTCGCGCGCTCGCCGGAAAAGCCGAAACGGCCAAGCTGGGCACGCACCGCACCGGGCGTCGCCCCCTTCATGACGCGGGTCATATGCTCCAGCGGCGTGTCGGTGACGTCCAGCTCCTCCACCTGATATTGGGTGAAATAACCGACATTCATCTTGGCCGAGCTGTTGATGGCGCCTTCCATCGGCGCCAGCTGCGCCGCGATCAGGCGCGCCAGCGTGGTCTTGCCGTTGCCGTTGCGGCCGAGCAGCGCCAGACGATCGTCGGGATCGATGCGCAGATTGACGCGGCGCAGGATCGGCGTGTCGTCATAGCCGACCGAGGCCATGTCCATGGTGATGAGCGGCGGGCGCAGTTCGGCGGGGCTTGGGAAACCGAAATGCAGGCTGGGGTCTTCGATCGCAGCGGCAATGGGCTGCATCTTGGCCAGCGCCTTGGCGCGCGACTGGGCCTGCTTCGCGGTCGAGGCGCGGGCCGAGTTGCGGGCGACATAATCCTGCAGCTTCTCGCGCTCGGCCTGCTGCTTGGCGCGTGCCGCCTCCTGCTGGGCCAGGCGCTCGGCGCGCTGGCGCTCGAACGCGTCATAGCCGCCGGGATAAAGGGTCACCTTCCCGCCTTCGAGATGCAGGATATAGTCGACCACATTGTTGAGCAGATCGCGCTCATGGCTGATGATGACCACGGTGCCGCGATAGGCCTTGAGGAAATTCTCCAGCCACAAGGTCGCTTCGAGATCGAGATGGTTCGACGGTTCGTCGAGCAGCAGCAGGTCCGGGTTGGAGAAGAGCAGCGCCGCCAAGGCAACGCGCATCTTCCAGCCGCCCGAATAGCTGTCGAGCGGACGGCCCTGCATTTCCTCGTCGAAACCGAGGCCGACGAGGATGCGGGCGGCGCGCGCGGGCGCGGTATAGGCGTCGATCGTGGTCAGCCGCTCATAGATATGGCCGAGACGATCGGGATCCTCGGTATGCTCGGCCTCCGCCATCAATTCGGCCCGTTCCTTGTCGGCGGCAAGCACGGTGTCGAACGGGGTCGCGGTGCCCGAGGGGGCTTCCTGCGCGATATAGCCCAGGCGGGTGTCGCGCGGCATGTCGCAACTGCCCTCGTCCGGGTCGAGCTGGCCGATCATCACCTTCATCAGGGTCGACTTGCCCGCGCCGTTGCGGCCGATGAGGCCGACGCGGCTGCGCGGCGGCAGCGCGGCGCCGGCGCGGTCGAGGATGGTGCGGCCGCCCAGGCGCACGGTGATACCGTTCAAGTTAAGCATGGCCGCGCCTGTAGCAGAGGTGCGGCGGGGGGTGAAGCGGCTTGGCGCGCTTGCGAAAGCTGCAAAATATATAGTGTCGCAGAGGACGCATTTGCGCCGCTGCCGGTCCGCAGTCACCACTTCGCAATAGAAGATTTTTGCGAAGTCGCGCGATCGGAGCGCAAAAATGGGGGTGGGCAAGGGCCCACCCCGCAGGGGTCAGAGGCCGTCGACGGCCTTGCTGACGAGGATATTCACCGCGACGCGGCGATTCTGCGCCTTGCCCTCGACCGTGTCATTGCTGGCCACCGGATCGGCCTCGGCCATGCCGGTGGGGGTCAGCATGCGATAGGGCTTCCAGCCGCACGCCTGCTGCAGATAATTGACCACGCGCGAGGCACGCTTTTCGCTGAGCTCCTGATTCAGCTCTTCGCCGCCGGTGGAGTCGGTATAGCCCACGACCAGCAGCAGCGCGTTGCTCATGCCATTGGCCGAGGTCGCCGCGGCGCAGAGGTCATTCTTCGCCTGATCCGACAGCACCGCCTTGCCGGTGTCGAAATTGACGTTGGTCGTGCCCTTCACATTATACTGGTCGATCTCCCCCATGCGGCCGCGCAAGGCCTCGGTCGCGGCGGTCTGTTCGTCGAACCGCTGGGCCGTGCCGTTGTTGATCATCGACGCGGTCTTGAGATCCTTGTTCTGCAGGGCGATCTTGCTGGCAAGCAGCCCTTCGCCGGCCTGCAGGGTCTTCACCGTCACCGGCAGACCGTTCAGCAGCGATGTCGCGGCCAGATGGTCGCGGCCAAGGCCGAACAGCCCCTTGCTGGCGCTGATCTTGGTATCATCATTGATGGTGATGACGCTCTTGCTGCCGTCGGCGGCGGTCACCTGCATCCGGTCGCCGCTGCGCGCGGAGATGATGCCCTTGATCTCGGGCCCCTCCGTCAGTTCGGCGGCCGGCATGGCGACGCTGGCCGACACATCGGCCGGCGGCGCGTCCTGGGCCTGGTCCTGCGCCACGACGGCGGCCGGGGCGGCCCCGGCCAGCAGGGCAAGCATCACAAGATATTTTTGGTTTTTGGACATGATAGGCATCACGCTGCTCCTTCACTTCTCGATCGGTCGGGCCTGCAGCATCGCAGCTTGTCGTCCGACGGCGGCCGCCTGGTGGCGTTTCGAACCGTCAGAACCCCCTTCTTCTGACCTTCATAAATTTTGACGTCTTGGCGCCGTGGGATGCGCCAGACACATTGCCTGTTCGTGTCCGGCTTTCTGCTGCATGAACAGCCCGTGTTCCGGCCGTGTTGCGCAGGCCAGATGAGTGGATGATGCGACGAAACGAAGGCAAAGACGGAAAGTGTTAACGCGATCCACTTGAGTCAGGACAGCTATAGATTTCCAACACACTTCGCCAAGAAGCACCCTGTTGTTGTGAAACAAAAATCAGCTTCCGCGCGGAACAAATTCCGAATTTCTATTTTTGCGCTTTCATAACATTGACTTGAAACATTATTTGACGATCCGGCGTGCGGAGCAGGCCGAGGGACGCCTTGACCGGCCGCAGCCGCGCCGCGCATCACCCGCCGGTCGACGGCGGGATCTGTGGCAATATGGTCACAGAGGGAAATATTCGCATATTTTGCGCAAAATAGCATTGCGACGCATTCGCATTATTGTTGCGATCGCCTCGCAACATCCCTTAGGACGACGCCCAATTTCCTTCCAGAAAACAGGGGTCTTCATGCTGTCCAAATATCACTGGCTTGCCGGCGCCGCGCTGTGCGTCGTCGCCCTTCCCGCCGCCGCCCAGACCAATGCCGCACCGGCCGATGAGAATCGCGACGACCAGATCGTCGTCACCGGCACCTATACCCTGCCCGACAAGATCGACACCGCGACCGGCCTGGGCCTGACGGTGCAGGAAACCCCGCAGTCGGTCAGCATCATGACCGCGCAGCGTATCCTCGACCAGAATCTGATCAGCGTGAAGGATGTCATCACCAATGCGGTGGGCGTATCCGCCAACGAAGTCGACGACGTGCGCAACAGCTTCTTCGCGCGCGGCTTCGAGATCCGCAACACCCAGGTCGATGGCGTGCCCGCCGCCTGGACGCTGGCCGGTGGCAATGGCGAGACCAGCATCGACGTCTCCATCTATGAACGGATCGAGGTCGTGCGCGGCGCGACCGGCCTGCTGTCGGGCGCGGGCGATCCGTCCGCGTCGGTCAACCTGGTGCGCAAGCATGCCGACGCCACCGACCTGACCGGCTATGTCAATGCCAGCATCGGCAGCTGGAACACCTGGCGCCTGTCGGCCGACATTGGCGGCGCGCTGACCGCCGATGGCCGCATCCGCGCCCGGCTGGTCGGGCGCTATGAAAAGGGCGACTATTTCATCGACATTCAGGACCGCAAGAAGTGGGTCCTCTATGGCGTGGTCGAGGCAGACGTCACCGATAGCACGCTGATCCGCGTCGGCATGAGCCACCAGGACAGCAAGCCCAAGGGCGCGACCTGGGGCGCGCTGCCCACCTTCTACACCGACGGCACGCTGACCGACCTGCCCCGGTCGCAGACCACGGCGGCGGACTGGACCTACTGGAACACCACCAACCAGAATATCTATGCCACGGTGCGCCAGGAATTTGGCGATCGCTGGAACCTGACCGCCAATTACAACCGGCTCAAGACCACCGGCGATACGCAGCTTCTCTATCTCTATGGCGGCGTCGACAAGGCGACCGGCACGATGGACGGCACCAACCCCTACAAGTCCAAGGGTGAAAGCATCCAGAACAGCATCGACGCCCAGTTGAAGGGCCAGGTGGCGCTGTTCGGCCGCGATCATGAGGTCGTGCTGGGCGCGCTGCACAGCGTGCTGAAGCGGCACACCGACAATTATGTGGCGCCCTTCACCCAGTTCAATCCCAACTTACCGAACGCTCAGCCGGGCGTGAATAACGAGTGGGCCACGAACGTGCCGGTGATCGGCCAGGAAGGCGTGCCCTTTCCCGAGCCGGTCTGGGGCACCGACGCGGTGCGCAACGAACAGGAACGGATCGAGCAGACCGGCTATTATGGCGCGTTCCGCCTGAACGTGGCCGATCCGTTCAAGGTCATCCTGGGCGGCCGTATCGCCAGCTGGAACCAGCGCGGCTTCGCCTGGAGCGGGCCGAGCGACTATGGCGACGACAATGTGTTCATCCCCTATGTCGGCGCATTGTACGACATCACGTCGAACCATCGCGTCTATGCCAGCTATACCAAGATCTTCCAGCCGCAGAACCTGTATGACCGCGAACAGCGCCTGCTCGATCCGCTGAACGGCGCCGCCTATGAAATCGGCCTCAAGAGCAGCTTCTTCGGCGATGCGCTGCAGACCTCGATCGCACTGTTCCGCATCGAGCAGGATAATGTCGGCGAGATGGACGGCCCGGAAATCATCCTCAACGGCCAGACCTTCCAGCCCTATCGCGCGGTCGAGGGTGTCACCAGCAAGGGCTTCGAACTGGAAGCCACCGGCCAGCCGCTGCCGGGCTGGAACGTCAATGCCAGCTACAGCCAGTTCAAGATCGAGGATCCGGACGGCAACGACGTGAACACCGCGCAGCCGCGCAAGCTGCTCAAGATCTTCACCACCTATGACCTGCCCGGCGTGCTGACCGGCCTGACCATCGGTGGCGGCGTCAATTATCGCAGCAAGGCCTATTCGGACGGCACCATCCCCGGCACCACGCCGGCCGTGCCCTTCCGTTTCCAGCAGGACGGTTATACTCTGGTCAGCCTGATGGCGCGCTATGCCGTGACCGAGCAGCTGCAGCTCCAGGCCAATGTCGAAAATCTGTTCGACAAGAAATATTACAGCCAGGCCGGTTCGTTCAGCCAATATCGCTACGGCGCCCCGCGCAATTTCACGATCAGCGCGAACTACAAGTTCTGATGCTGAAAGGGCGCCACGGGAGACCGCGGCGCCCTTTTGGTTTGGGGATGGATGGATGCTAACGCAGGTTCAGCTTCCGGAATGGCGCAACGTTGTTTTGGGGTGGCGCCCGGCCATTCCCCTCCCGCCGGCGGGAGGGGCAGCGAGACTTGCGCGCGCAGCGCGTTAGTCGCAGCGGGGTGGGCTTTCGCGATGTCCAGCCCACCCCCTAACCCCCTCCCGCTTGCGGGAGGGGGAATAGGTCCGAACTTGGTCGCTCCCGCCAATTCGATCCAAAGAACCCGACGACGCCGTGCGCCGCCGGGTTGCTCATTCCTCAGAAGCGATCCGCGTTCATGACCTTCGTCCAGGCCGCAACGAAGTCGGTGACGAACTTCTCCTTCGCATCGTCCTCGGCATAGACTTCGGCCACCGCGCGCAGTTCGGAGTTGGAGCCGAAGATCAGGTCGACCGGGGTCGCCGTCCACTTTGCCGCGCCGCTGGCCCGGTCCTTGCCGTCATAGAGGCCCGGCGTCGCCGACTTGCTCCACACCGTGTCCATCGTCAGCAGGTTGACGAAGAAGTCGTTGCTGAGCGTGCCCGGACGGGTGGTCAGCACGCCATTTTTCGATCCGCCGCTATTGGCACCCAGCGCACGCATGCCGCCGACCAGCACGGTCATTTCCGGCACGGTGAGGTCTAGCGCATCGGCCTTGTCCACCAGCGCATCGGCCGGGCTGACCTCTGCCTTGGGGCCATACCAGTTGCGGAAGCCGTCCGCCTTGGGCTCCAGATAGGCGAAGGAGGCGACATCGGTCTGTGCCTGCGCGGCGTCGACCCGGCCCGGCGTGAACGGCACAGTGATGCTGTAGCCTCCCTTCTGCGCCGCCTGCTCGACTGCGGCGTTACCGGAGAGGACGATGAGGTCGGCCATCGACACCTGATTGCCGGACTTGGCGAAATCCTTCTGGATCGCGGTCAGCTTCGCCAGCACCTTGCTGAGTTCCGCCGGATCGTTGACCGCCCAGCCGCGCTGCGGGTCGAGCCGCAGGCGCGCGCCATTGGCGCCGCCGCGCATGTCGGTGCTGCGGAAGGTCGCGGCCGAGGCCCAGGCGGTGCGCACCAGTTCCGGCCCGGTGAGGCCCGACGCCAGTATGGCGGCCTTCAGCTTGGCCTGATCGGCGGCGCTGACGGGGGCGAAGCTCGCCTTGGGCAGCGGATCCTGCCAGCTATAGGTTTCGGACGGGATGTCCTTGCCGAGATAGCGGGCCTGCGGCCCCAGATCGCGATGGGTCAGCTTGAACCAGGCGCGGGCGAAGGCCTTGCTGAACAGCTCGGGATTCTTCTGCCAGCTTTCCAGCACCTTGCGGAAACCGGGATCTTCCTTGAGCGCGATGTCGGTGGTGAACATGATCGGCGCGTGCCGCTTGTCCTTCACATGCGCGTCGGGGACCATGTTGGCGGTGGCGGGATCGGTCGGGATCCACTGGGTCGCGCCGGCCGGGCTCTTGGTCTTCACCCAATCGAAGTTCAGCAGATTGTCGATATATTGGGTGGTGAACTGGGTCGGCGTGGCCGACCAGGCGCCTTCCAGGCCCGAGGTCAGCGTATCTTCCGCATTGCCCTTGCCGCACTTGTTCTTCCAGCCGAAGCCCTGATCCTCGATGCCGGCGGCGGCGGGTTCCGCGCCCAGGCATTCCTCCGGCTTCTTGGCGCCATGCGCCTTGCCGAAGGTGTGGCCGCCCGCGATCAGCGCCAGCGTTTCTTCGTCATCCATCGCCATATTGCCGAAGGCGCGGCGGATGTCGGCGGCGGCGCCCTTGGGATCATGATTGGCGCCGGGGCCTTCGGGGTTCACATAGATGAGGCCCATGGTGGTCGCGGCAAGCGAGCGCTTGAGCGAACCGTCGGGATTGGAGCGCTCGGTGCCCATCATCTTGGTTTCCGGCCCCCAATAGACGACGTCCGGCTGCCAGGCATCGATGCGGCCGCCGGCAAAGCCCACGGTCTTGAAGCCCATATCCTCCAGCGCGACGTTGCCGGACAGGACCATGAGGTCGCCCCAGCTGAGCTTCCGGCCATATTTCTGCTTGATCGGCCAGACCAGGCGGCGGGCCTTGTCGAGGCTGACATTGTCGGGCCAGCTGTTGAGCGGATCGAACCGCTGTTCGCCGCCATCCGAGCCGCCGCGGCCGTCACCAACGCGATAGGTGCCGGCGCTGTGCCAGGCCATGCGGATGAAGAAGGGGCCATAATGGCCATAGTCGGCCGGCCACCAGGGCTGCGAGGTCGTCAGCACCTTGCGGATGTCGGCCTTGACCGCGTCCAGGTCGAGGCTGTTGAATTCCTTCACATAGTCATAGTCGGCGCCATAGGGATTGGCGCGGGTCGCCTCATGCTGGCGCAGGGCGGTGAGGTCGAGGCGGTTGGGCCACCAGTCCTTGTTGGTCATGCCGCCCGGCTTTTCGGTGACGACGGGCGCGGCAGCGGCGGCTGGCTTGGTCTCGGCGGCGAGCGCCGGGCTGGCGAGCAGCGCGCACGCCAAGGCGAATGTGGAAATGCGGGTCGTGGACATGTTTCTCTCCCCTGTCCTGTTCTGCCTGTTCAAGGCGCGAAAAGGGGTAGTCCTGCGCGGCGGCGGATCGAAACGAATCGATTCCGTCACAGTGATCGGATTTTCCTATGAGAGAGGGTGGATCGGAGAGTTCAGCCTTTTGGTGGCGGAGAAGTCGGCACCGCCGCGTAGAGGGTGAACTGGCCGTGCAGGCCGCCGGTCGAGGATTGGCCGACCCACAGGTCGAACAGGCCCGGCTCGGCGATACGGCGGTTGCCGGCGCCGACAAATTCGAGGTCTGTGCGCGACAAGGTGAAGCGGACCTGGGTGGAATCGCCCGGCGACAGGGTCACGCGCTGGATGCGCTTCAGTTCGCGGATCGGGCGGGTGCGGCTGGCGACGCGGTCGCGGATATAGAGCTGCACCACCTCGCTGCCCTTGCGCTTGCCCTTGTTGGTGAGGCGCACGGTGATCTCCACCGCGCCGTCCCAGCGCAGCGCGGTGTCGGAGAGCTTCAGGTCGCTGAGGGCGAAATCGGTGTAGCTGAGGCCATGGCCGAAGGGGAAGCGGGCGCTGTTGTCGGTGGTGGCATAGCGCGCCTTATATTCGGTGCTGCCATTGTCCACGGTCGGTCGGCCGGTCGACTTGCGGTCGTAGAAGAAAGGCTCCTGCCCGCTTTCCCAGGGGAAGCTGACCGGCAGCTTGGCCGAGGGATCGACCTTGCCGAAGAGGATGTCGGCCAGCGCATGGCCGGTTTCCGACCCCAGGAACCAGGTCGCCAGCAAGGCCTGGGCATTGGCGACACCGTCATGCAGGGCCAGCGCGCGGCCATGGCGCAGCAGCACGATGACCGGCTTGCCGGTGGCGGCGATCGCATCGGCCAGCGCCTGTTGCGAGGACGGCAGCTCGATCATCGTGCGCGACTGCGCCTCGCCCGACATCGCCTGGGATTCGCCGACCGCCAGGATCACCACGTCCGCCGCCTTCGCCGCCGCGACGGCACGGGCGATCCCGTCCTTGATCGGGCCGTTGACCGCGCAGCCCAGTTCGACCGTCAGCTTCGCGGGATCGGGCATCGCCGCGCGCAGGCCGGTGGCGATGTCGATGCCCTTGTCGGGATCGCCGTAAAAGGCCCAGGGGCCATAGAGATTGGCCTTGTCCTCGCCGAACGGGCCGATCAGCGCGATCTTCTGCCCGGCAGCGGGATCGAGCGGCAGCACGCCATCATTCTTGAGCAGCACGACCGATCGGGCCGCCGCCTCGCGCGCCAGTGCATGATGGGCGGGCGTGCCGATGCGCGCCTTTTCGACCTCTTCGTCGAGCGAGCGATAAGGATTGTCGAACAGCCCCATCGCGGTCTTCACATAAAGGATGCGGCGCACCGCGACATCGACCGTCGCCATCGGCACCGCGCCGCTCTTTACCAGATCGGGGATATGGCGGATATAGAGGCCGCTCTGCATCGACATGTCGACCCCGGCCAGCACCGCGAGGCGGGCGGCGTCGCGCTCATCCTCGGCAAAGCCATGGGCGACCAGTTCCTCGTCGGCGGTGTAATCGGAGAAGACGAAGCCGCGAAACTGCATCTCGCCGCGCAATATGTCGGTCAGCAATTCGCGGTCGGCGGTGGCGGGCACGCCGTTAATTTCGTTGAAGGCGGCCATGGTGGTGAGCGCGCCGGCGGCAAAGGCCTTGCCGAAGGGCGGCAAATGGGTTTCGCGCAGCGTCTCGTCGCTGATGTCGACGCTGCCATATTCGAGGCCCGCCGCGACCGCGCCATAGGCGGCGAAATGCTTGGGACAGGCGAGCAGCGAATCGTCGCGGCGCAGGTCGCGCCCCTGAAAGCCGCGAATCCGCGCCGCCGACAACAGGCCGGTCAGATAGACATCCTCGCCTGCGCCCTCGACCACCCGGCCCCAGCGCTGGTCGCGCGCGACATCGACCATCGGCGCGAAGGTAAGGTGCAGGCCCGCCGCCGTCGCCTCCACCGCCATGACCCGCGCCGTCTTTTCCACCAGCATGGGATCGAAGCAGGAAGCCTCCCCCAGCGTCACGGGAAAGATGGTCTTGAGCCCGTGAATCACGTCGCCGGCCAGCAGCAGCGGGATGCCCAGGCGGCTGTTCTTGACCGCCATCTCCTGCGCGCGACGCGCGCCGGCAACGCCGATACCGTTGAACAGGCAGCCGACCCGGCCCTTGCGAATCTCGTCCGCCAGACGCTTCTCGTCCTGGATGCCGGCCGCCGGGTTGGGTGGGTTGAAGGGGCGGAAACTGTCGGCGAGGCAGGTCATCTGCCCGGCTTTTTCCTCCAGCGTCATCTTCGCGATGAGGTCATCGACGCGGGCAACGTCGGCCTGCGCCAGCGCGCGGCGGGGGATACCAAGGGCGAGGACACCGCCCAGGGTGCGGATCAGGAGGTCGCGGCGATCAAGAGTCATGCGGGAGAGAGCGTAACCGGGGAAGAATGAACGGGGCTTGTCCGAAGACAAACGGACTTGCGCCGATTTTGTTGCGCTGCGGCAATAAGCCTGCGGCGCGGCGCCCCGATCCCGCGATCAGGCCATGCGCCGAATCATGTCGCGCGAATTAGGAGTAGCAATCACGCCTGGGCCGACAATTTGGTACCGACCACGCCGATCACGATCATCGCCATGAAGCCGATCTGGGCCATGTTGACCCGATCGCCATAGAGAATCATGCCGCCGATGATGACGCCCACGGCGCCCAGGCCCGTCCAGATCGCATAGGCGGTGCCCGCCGGCAGATCGCGCATCGCCAGCGCCAACAGGCCCATGTTGAGGAAGCTGAGGCCGATCGGCACGGCCGATGCCTGCCAGCTGCCGATAGTTGCGGCCCATTTCAGGCTCAATGCCCAGATGATTTCGGTGAATACGGCAATGCCGAGAATGACCCAGGCCAAGCGGCGTTCCTCTTGCGGTAACGGGCTCGGCTGGAGCGGCGCGCGGACCGGAAACCCGAAAGAGGCGGCGCGCCGATGAGGGCAGTGGTGGACAGGGCTGGATTCGAACCAGCGTACGGAAACCCGGGCAGATTTACAGTCTGCTGCCTTTAACCACTCGGCCACCTGTCCAGTGCCCTACGCGGTGGAAATTTGCTGTCCCGCCGCGCTGGAGGCGGCTCAATGGCGAATGGAGGCTTGCCTGTCAATGGGGTGATGTGAAAAGAGCGAAAACATGAAAAGAGGACATCGTACCGGCAAGCCGAAAGGCGCCTTCCCCCGCTTCTACGGACGCCATGCCATCACGGCTGCGCTCGCCAATCCGAACCGCGTCGTGCGCAAGATATGGGGCACGCGCGAAGCGATCGGCGCGCTCGATCTGCCGCCCGTGCTGCCGATCGTCTATTCCGACGTCGCCGACATGGGCCGCATGGTGCCGTCGGATGCGCCGCATCAGGGCATCGTCGCCGAAGTCGAGCCGCTGGACGATGTCTGGCTGGGCGACGTGCTGGAACAGGGACGAGACGACCAGCGCCCGATCCTGGTGCTCGACCAGGTGACCGACCCGCATAATGTCGGCGCGATCCTGCGTTCGGCCGCCGCCTTCGACGCGCTGTGCATCGTCACCCAGGACCGGCATGCGCCGCCCGAATCGGGCGTGCTGGCCCGCGCCGCGTCGGGCGCGCTGGAAACCGTGCCCTGGGTGCGGGTGGTGAACCTGGCCCGTGCGCTCGAAGAGATTGCCGAAGCTGGTTACTGGCGCATCGGCCTGGACGGCGACTGCGACACCGTGCTGGCCGACGCGATCGGCGAATCGCGCGTCGCGCTGGTGCTGGGCGCCGAGGGCGAAGGGCTGCGCCACAACACCATGGCGCATTGCGACATTATCGCTAAGCTGCCGATCAGCCCGCGCATGGAGAGCCTGAACGTCTCCAATGCGGCAGCGATCGCCCTGTACGCCGCCACCAGCCGGTAAGCGGCCGCCGGGCACCATCTTGCGACGATGTGGGTAGGGCGCCCTGCCCCGCCCATATCGTCGCGCAGACGAACGGGGGTTCGCCATGGTCCTATTGTCCCGCGCGGCGGGCGCACTGGCGGCGCTGCTGATGCTGCCCGGATGCCTGGTGACCCCCGGCAGCTTCACCTCCACCCTCGACATCCGCGCCGACCGCAGCTTCGCCTTTGCCTATAAGGGCGAGATATTGGCGTCGGACATGGACAAGGCGCTGGGCGGCCTGAACAGCGATGCGGAGGAGGATCCGCTGGAAGGCGTCGCCCCGCCCGAGGGCGAGGAGGCCGTGCTGCAGAAGGTGGTGCAGAGCCAGAGCAAGACGCCCACCCCGCCCGCCGAGCCCCAGTTCGACAAGGCCAGCGGCGACGATGCGCAGATGCAGGCGATGGCGAGCGCGCTCACCAAGGAAAAGGGGTTCCGGTCGGTCCAGTATCTGGGCGATCACAAATTCGCGATCGACTATGCGATCAGCGGAAGGCTGGACCATGCCTTCCTCTTCCCCTTCAACATCGACGCGCAGATCGTGCTGCCCTTCGTCGCGGTGGAAATGCGCGGGGCGGACCGGGTGCGGGTGAAGGCACCGGGCTTTTCCAACGGTTTCGACAAGAGCCAGGGGCCGGCCGGCATGGGCGGCGGATCGGGCGACGCGGCGGCCAAGGCGCTGAACGGCACGTTCACGCTGACCACCGATGCAGAGATCGTCAGCCAGAATCAGGAAGATGGCGCAACCACCGTGCCGGAGGGCAAGCGCATCACATGGACCATCACGCCGCTGACCGGCGATGCGCCGGCCGCGACGTTGCGGGTCAGGCCCTGAAATAAGGGATCAGTCTTCCGGCGCGATGGTGACGCGCAGACCGTCAAGCGCATCGCTCAGCACGACCTGACAGGACAGGCGGCTGGTCTCGTTGCGATGATCGCTGCTGTCGAGCAGGTCATTCTCGTCCTCGCTCATCGCCGGCAGGGCGTCGGCAAAGGCCGGGTCGACATAGACATGGCAGGTCGCGCAGGAGCAGCAGCCGCCGCACAGCGCGAGCAGTTCGTCAAAGCCATGGTCGCGAATGACTTCCATCACCGAGAGACCCTTGTCCCCCTCAACAGTCTGTTCGGCACCATCACGGTTGACCACGATCAGCTTCGGCATCTACCCATTCCTTTTGGACTTATCCCCGCCGCTCTGACCGACAGCGACGGCGAAATCAAGGGCTGGACAGGCGGACATGGTAAGCACGGCGGAAGAATTGCGCGTCAGCCTGGACTTCATCGCTGCGGCGGAGCCGGCATTCGGCGCGGCGATCGCCAGCGTCGGTTATCCGGTGCCGCGCGTGCGCGAGCCGGGCTATGAGACGTTGCTGCGCACCATCGTCGGCCAGCAGGTCAGCGTCGCCTCCGCCGCAGCGGTCTGGCGCAAGCTGGAGGCGGAGCTGGGCGTGGGCTGCACACCCGAAGCGCTGCTGGCGCGCGATTTCGATGCGTTGCGCGCCTGTGGCCTGTCGCGGCAGAAGCAGGGCTATGCCCGCAGCCTGGCCGAACTGGTCGTGGACGGCACGCTGGACCTGCATGCCCTCCCCGCCGACGATGAAGTCGCGATCGCGCAACTGGTGCAGATCAAGGGGATCGGCCGCTGGTCGGCGGAAATCTATCTGCTGTTCGCCGAAGGCCGCCCCGACATCTGGCCGGCCGGCGACCTGGCGGTGCAGATCGCGGTCGGGCGGATATTGGGCCTGGGCGAGCGGCCGAGCGAGAAGCTGACCCGCGATCTCGCCGAAGCATGGCGGCCGCATCGCGGCGCCGCCGCGATCATGGCCTGGCACCATTATAATAGCGGGCAGGACATGCTGCAGAGCTGAGACGCCGCGGGGCACAGGCCCCGCCCGCCTGCCCGCGCTTCAGCCCAGCAGGGCGATGTTGAAGACGATGCCCAGCACCGCCGCCAGCGCCAGCGCCAGCAGACACAGCGCAATCACCAGCGTCACCGAGATCGGGAAGCGGCTGTCGGAGTGAATCAGGCCATCCTCCGTCATGATCTTGCGCCGATCCCGCAATTCGGTCGCGAACTGGACATGGCGCACGATGCCGCCGGCCAGCAGCACGATGCCGAACACCAGCAGCGCCACGCCGAAATTGCGCGGCGCGTTGACATTCTGGATGCTGCCCGCGTCCTGCATCTTCTGGAATGCCTGGTTGATGGTGAAGCCGAAGCCGATGAGGGACAGCGCGGTGCGCATTTCCGACATCAGGGTCCGGTCCGCGCTCATCCGGGTGCGCTGGAACGACATGCCGGTCCGGCGCATCGACATTTCAGTGCGATGCCCGGACAGGTCGGTGCGATATTCGGACAGGTCGGTGCGATGTTCCGACAGGCCCGTGCGATGGCGCGACAGGCCGGTGCGGAAATGCGAATAGGCGGTCGATGCCCCTTCGGGATCGCTCATGTCGACCGACGGAATGGGCGGCACGGGCTCGCCCACATTGCGGGCCGGACGGATGGGCGCGCCCCTGGGTTCCTGCGATTCGGCCATATGCCCCCTCCTGTCAGTTCGGCTTGATCGGCGGCGGGAAATTGGCGAGCACGGCGGTCACCGCCTTGTCGATTGTCGCCTGGTCGGGGCTCTTGCGGCTGACCTCCTGCGTGGCCGTGCCGTGCCAGACCGGCTGTTTCGTCCCGGTGTCATAAATGTCGACCGTCAGCGTGCCGTCGGTCACGTTGCGCACATCGACATTGCGATAGCCGCCCCAGCCGGCCCACCCGCCCCAGGGACGATAATAAGTGGCGTAGGGACCGAAATCGGTTACCTCCACCCGGTCGCGGGCGCCCAGGGTAAAGCCGATGGCAAATTCGCCGGGGTTGGCCTGGCTATAGCCCCGCGCCGCGAGGGCGGTGTCGATCGACGCCTTCACCCGCTGGAACAGCAGCGGGTTCATGCCCTGCGGCACATTGATCGACGCCCAGCTATAGCTGCGATAGCTGGCGAAATTGGCGGCGGGATCGGCATCATAATTGACCCGCGGCGTGGTGGCACAGCCTGCCAGCGCCAGCAGCAGACCCGTGACGAATATGCGCCTGATCATATCGCGACCTCCCTTTGAATATCCCTGGGCATAGCCAAGCGGACGCCGGGCCAGCCATCGGGATTCTCCCCTAGGGACCGCCCCGGATATCCCTAACCAATGGCGTAAAGCGGCGCCCGAGAGCCGCGGTCGGACCAAAGCGGGACGATCGCCCGACCCCCGGAAAATCCGCTATGGCGCGATGCCCGCGAATGCGCGATCATCCCTTATTCCAGCGTTCGGACGGGTGAGTCGCGGCGCCAATCGCGAAACTTTTCCTGCCGATCGCAGCCCAGCAGAGGGAGCTGTGTGCGATGGTAAGAGACTGGCCTGCAATGGTCGCAGCGGGCGCCGGCATTTGTGTGGCACTGGCCACGGCAAGCAGCATGGGCACGCCGCAGGATGCAACCCCCACCGTCAGACTGGCGCCACCGGCCATGCCCTGGCTCGACGATCTGACCGCGGACAAGCCGGCGGCGCGCGCCGGGCAGCAGCTCGCCAGCAACCGCTAGCGCGGCCATCATCCGAGCCGGACGGGCCTGTGTTGAACAGGCTGACGGATTCACGCTGAACCGGCCTGCGCTGAACCGGGAAACATTCGGCCGAGGCGGCACCAACGCCTGCCCAGCTCGCCTGCACAACCCTGCCCGGCGGCACGCCCCTGCCCCGGCGGCGGAATGCCAGCCTTCCTCATGATCGGGAGTATCGATGGATTTCCTACGCCTGTTCCAGTCGCTGGAAGAATTTCTCTATGAGGCGATGAGCTGGCTGGTCTTCTATCCCCGCACCCTATGGCGGACCATCCGCCACCCGATCCAGATGCTGCGCTATTCCGACAAGGAACTGGAGGATGCGCCGGACCAGCAATTTACCGACATGCTGAGCCCGCCCTTGTTCCTGATGCTGACCATATTGCTGTCGCACCTGATCGAGGTGGCGTCGCACCAGAAGATGCCGGAGGTCGCGACCACCGGCATCGGCAAGGAAATCACCGCGTCGGAAATGAACCTGCTGGTGCTGCGCGCCTTCCTCTTCGCCATCTATCCGCTGATGTTCGCGGTGCGACGGTTGAAGGCACAGGGCCTGGCGCTCAACCGCGACACGCTGCGCCGCCCCTTCTACGCCCAATGCTATATTGCCGGGCCGGCCGCGCTGGTGCTGGGCATCGCGTCAATCCTGGCGCGCCTTGGCGATGTCGGCTGGGCGATTGCCGCGCTGGTCATCATGCTGGTGACAATCAGCTGGTATCTGCGGATCGAGACGATCTGGCTGCGCAGTCGCACCCGGAAATCGACCGGCAAGGCGTTCCGATCAGCGTTGGGCACCTGGCTGCTCGCCTCGCTGATCAACAGCGGGGCGAGCTTCCTGATCCTGGGCGGCTGATCCGGCTATTCGCCGTCCGGCGTCATCGCCATCACGTCGACGAAGCGACGCTGTGCGTCGAAGCGGCAACGGAAGCGCTTGATCCCCTCGCTGCCCTTGTCGATCGTGCCGTCGATGAAGAAGCCACCGGGCGCCCTGGCGATCGCACCGGTCTTCACATAGGTCGGGCGGGTGCCATATTGGCCGGACACTTCCCCCCGGCAATAAGCGGGCATGTTGCCGGGCGTCAGCGCCGGGCCGGTCGCCGCCGGCATCACCTGCGCCGCGGTCGCCGCCAGCGCCTGCACGCTGACGGTCAGGGTATAATTGGCGACTTCATTGCGGCGGGCGGCATTGCGCATCAGATAGACGCGGATGCGATAATCGCCATTGGCGGGCAAGCGGCCGGAAAAGCTGTTGCCGGCGGACGAGCCGACGAACATCGCCGTATCCCCGGCACCGGGCGCGATCACGTTGAAATAATTCGAGGCGTTGCTGGTCTGAAGCCGGACATTCATGGTCTGGCCCGCCCGCGCGCCGACCAGATAATCGACCATGTCATAGCCCTTGAGCGACGCCTTGATAACCTTGGAGGCGGTCCCCCTGGCGAATTGCACCCGCTCGCTGCGCACCGGGGCCTGGGCGATGGCCGGCATGGCCAGTGCCGACAGCGCGACGGTCGCAATCATGGCATTCCTCATGATGCATCCTTTCGTTCAATAGGGGTCCATCGACATCACATTGCCATTGCCCGTCACAGTGCAGCGCGAGCGATAATGGCCGGACGCGACGATGATCTCATAGCGATCCCCACCTTGCGGATAGACGCTGACCGGCACGGAACTGCCCGCCGGCACATTCTGGAACTCGTCGCCGCGCCGGGCACAGGCGCGCTGCGCCGCCGCCGGCGCGCCCCGCACGATCTGGCTGTTGGCGGCGAGGCGATTGCTCCGCTCCGCATTGCCCGCCGAAAAGCCCGAATGATAGGCTTCGCTGTCGTTGCGATCATAGTCGCCGCCATACAGGCCGTCATGATAGCCGCGCTCATATTCGCTGTCATGCTGGGCCGAACTGTCATTATGGCTCTTCTTGTGGCTGGCAAGCGCCGCGATCAGGCCGATCGCCGCAACGCCGGCTACTGCCGCTGCGGCCGTATTGCCGCCGCCATGGCCGCAATCGCCATCCGATGCGCTGTCGATCGCATCATAGCGGCCATTATAGGTGACGACGCGGATGCACTGGTCCTTCGCGCTGTTCCACCAATAGTTGGTGAGGCCATTCTGCTTGGCGATGCGATAGCCGCGCGACTGGAGCGCATTTTCCCCCGAAGAGCCTCGCGCGCCGACCAGATCGTCGACATCGCGCGGCGGCGCCGCATGGGCCGGCGAGATCGGAAGGGCAGCCGCCAGCAAGGCGGTCACCGACAACAATGTCGAAAAACGCGTCATCCTCTTTTCCCCTGTTCCTGCGACGCCGGAAAGCGGAGTCGCAGACGGCCGCATGCTACAGCAACGCTGGCGCGGCGCATTCGGCAAAGCCGTGGATAGGGCTCAGGGAAAATACCGAGAAATAAAGTCCGGGAGCGATGCAAGCACCGCTCCCGGACGGCCATGGTGCCCACCGCGAAAGGGGTTAAGCGGCGGCACGGACCCGCGCGCCGATTGGGGCGACGCGCTTATGGCAGAATTCAGACGACCAGCTTGGCCGCGTAGATCAGGCTGCCCCGGCCCAACTGGGCCATGACCTGCGACCGGACGCTGTCGCCGACCGCGAAACAGCCCTGGCTGCGCCCCAGCTTGCCGCGCGCACCGGCCAGCGTGGGTTCGGCATACCAGGCACCATGCAGCACGATCGCCCGGCTCATCGCATTGTCATTGGTCGGATCGAGCCCCTGCAAGCGCTGCGACGGGCCATGTTTCCCGACATAGGGATCGGCCGTCAGGAATGCGCCCGAACAGGAGGCGTTGGAACCGGGCGCATTGGAAAAGCGCTCCAGCCAGCCGCTATGATCCGGGTCCGATCCGCTGCCATGCGCCACCAGATAGGAGGTGGTGGTGCCATCCAGCAGGTTGACGATATGCAGCCGCGGCTCCGACGAGGGCGCAGCAAAATCGACCAGCGCCATGCGGTGCCGGTTGACGATCTGCGGATGCCGTTCCAGCGCCGCGCGCGCCTGCGCAAACAAAGCGGGCTTCACCAGCGCCGGCGGGGTGGGCGTGGCAAGCGGCGCGATCGGCTGGGCCGGCACCATGGGTTTCAGCGCGCGCATCGGCCCCGGCGCGGAGGCACGCGCGGTGCCAACAGCGCCCGCGACCAGAACGGAAGCGGAAAGGAGAAAACGGCGACGATCGGGGTTCATGGATGGTGCAACTAGGGTGCAGGCCCCGCCAAGGTCTTTGCCGGAATCGGGCGCCGCGCACAAAGTCTTGCGCACATCCGTCCGGCCCGGCATTTTTGGCGGGCGGGGCACGTCGAAGCGGGAGAAGCGGGACATGGCCGGAACGCGGCTATCGAACGGCATCTATCGGGAAGCGGTCGCCACCATCGTGCGGCGCATCCAGAAGGCCCATGGCCTGTCCGACAGCCAGCTGGCGGAGCGGATCGGCTGTTCGGCCGGCACGGTCAAGAATGCGCGCAACGAGGCGAGCAACCTGGACGCCGTGACCCTTGCCAATATCGAGCAGGTCTTCGGCCCCGGCGCAATCGACCCCTATCTGGCGCTGGCCGATGTTCGCGCCGTGCCGCTGACCCCGCCGGTGCCTGTCGAGCGGTTGCATCCGACGCTGGCGATCGTCGAGGCGCTGCACCGGATCATCGAGAAGCAGATGCCCGACAGCGAAGGCGGCACCCGCATCACATCCCACGAACTGCTGACGATCCTGAGCGAATTGCGCGAGGCGCGTGGCGTGTTCGACGCCCTCATCATGATCGCCGATCCCGCGATCGACAGCGGCGAGATCAGCTTCCGCGACAAGGGCCGCAAGCGGCTGGCCGTGGTCCACAGCCAGGGCGGCACCATCACCCGCGCCGACATCATGCACAGCGAGGACGATGCCGGCTGATCCGGCATCGTCCCGCGCCGATCAGCCCGCCGTCTTGGCAATCTCTGCCGCGTAGATTTGCGGCGCGCCATCCATGTTGGAACGGAAGATCATCCATTTGCCGTCGGGCGTGAAGGTGATGTTGGGCTCCAGCCGATAGTCATGCTTGCGCATGTCGACGATCTTCTCGACGCCGAAAGTGCCCGGCGCGATCAGGTCGGCGGCATTGTCGGCATGGATGCCGGCGACGTCGGGAATGGCCTGGGGCGTGAAGAGATAGAGATATTTGCCGTCCGGGGCATGGGCGACCATTTCGCTGTCGCCGCCGTCGCCGGAGAAATGCTTCAAATCGGGCGCCTGGTTGTAATGGACCGACCATTGGTTGCGGTCGACCTTGAACCACTGGCGATGCCCGGTCGCCAATTCATAGCCGGCGAGCCAGAACACCTCGCCACGAGGCGTCTGGAGATCATACCAGATCCACTTGCCGTCGGGCGAGAAGAACTCGTGGCCGGCGATTTCCATGTTCATGGTGCGCTTGTGGACCAGTTGCTGGCCGCTGCCGTCGGTGCGGATCGTCCAGATCCGGTCGACCTTGTGCCAGGGGCCTTCATGGCAATACATGATGAGGCCGGGGTCGGTCGGCGAGAACTGGATATGGTTGAGCCAGTCGGTCGAGGCGACCACCACCTTGCGCTCCCCGGTGCGGATGTCGATGGTGAAGATCTCCATCGGGATGCGCGCTTCCAACCGCTCGTTAAGGCGCACTTCCTTTGCCTCGGCAAAGCTGAGCGGCTTTCCGTCCGGGCCGTTGGCGGCGTAGTTGGCCTGGCCGAACTGCTGCTTGATCTCCGGCGCGGCGCGCTTCTGGGTGCCGTCGGGCTGGAGCGGCTTGTCGCTCGCCGCCCATTGGCCGAGCAGCAGCGTCTCGTCCGCATTGATCGAGCCGATCGAACCACGATCGACGGTCGCGATCTTGCGCACCTTGCCGCTGTCGATGTCGGCGGCATAGAGCGTCGTCGCGCCGGCGCCATCATCGCGCCTGTGGCTGGCATAATAGGCCGTGCGCGTCTTGCGCCCGGTGAAGAGCAGCTGGATATCCTTGCCCTTGACCAGCGGCCTGATGCTCCAGTCCGCCAGCGTCAGCACCGAAATGCCGTCGGGGGTGGAGATGACCATCTTGTCGCCCTGCGGCGTATAGCTGTTCTGGTGGAAATAGAGGCTGGCGCTGCCCGGCGTGTCGGTCAGCCGCAGCACGCGGTGGCCGGTGGTCTGGTCGACCCATTCGGCCACGGGCTTGGCCAGCGCCGGGGGCGCCGCGCTTACGGTCAGCGCCGCCATCAGGCCAATCATCATCGTCTTCATCTTAAGGCCCTTCATCAGTTGGCGGCGTCAGCGAGCGCGTCGGGAATGAGCGCCAGATTCTCGATCGCGGCAAGGCCCCATTGCGACGCCGCATTGGTGGAGACATCCGGCCATTCGACGATCGGGCGGACATAGGCCGGCCCCTTCAGCGCCACGCGCGGATCGCCGTTCGACAGGCCGAGGCCCGCGTCACCGCCCAGAAACTCCTTCCAGGCCCGGACCGCCAATTCCCTGTCGCCGGTCTCGCGCGCGACATAGGCGGTCAGGCGCGAATGGCCTTCCTTGAGGTTGCGGCGGCCGAAGGGCTGGTCGAACTTCGCCTTCCACTCCTTCGGCGAGGCATTGAACCAGCGGCAATAGTCGAGCCAGGCGGTGCGATAGCGCGGCACGTCGAGCAGGTCGAGAAGCTCGGCATTCACCTCCAGCGCACCGAACACGGCATTGAGGTGCGAGATGGAAATCTTGTCCCCCGCCCCCATGAAGCGCCCGGTCTTGAGGTCATAGGGGGCGCTGCCCGCGAGCCAGCCATATTTGAGGCGACCGATGCTATCCATGCCGTTCAGCAGTCGCTCGCGCCACTTGTTGTCGCCGGTCCGCTCCCATTCGGTGAGCCAGGCCGAGGCGACCGAGCACCACATGGTGCCGAAGCTGAGGTCAATGACGCCGGCCGGCAGCGGATTGCGCTGCGCCCCCGGCACCTTGCGGCCGATTTCGACATGCTCCAGCGCCAGGTCGGACGTGACGAGATCGCGCATCAGATCGCCGGCCCGTTCGTCGGCGGTCAGATAATAGAAGATGCGGCGATACATGGCGTTGCTGACGCGCGGCTGCTTGCTGCTGTCGCTCCAGTGCTGGACGCCATGGCGGGTGCCCAGCCCCTTGAACCGGCCGAGATGATAGACATCGACCTCGCCGGTATGGCGGGTCAGCGCCTCGGCGAAGCGGAAGGCGGCGGCATTGCCGGTGCGCAGCACGCTGGTCCAGAACCACAGGTCGGGCGACAATTCGCTATTGTCCCAGGCGAAGCCGCCAATGTCGTAGCGCCAGACATGCCGGTCGAAATCATAGGTGTGCATGATGTCGCCATGGTTCCAGAACCCATACCAGCGGCGGCGATCGACCTCACCGACATAGAAGTCGACCAGATTGGCATTCTGGTCCTCGATCCGCGCCTTCATCGGCGTCGAGCGGTCCGGCAGGCTCCAGATGCCGAAGACGCCGGCTTCATGGATGCGGTCGGGCGTCACCATCAGCTGCGGCGGCACGGCGTTCGACTGCGCCATGGCGGCCAGCGTATCGGCCGAAGGGGTGGCGGCGCAGGCCCAGAGGGTCAATTCGCTGGTGCGGGCGACGCCGGTCGCGGCATCCCAGCCGGGCTCATAATCCTCATAAGTGATGTCGAGCCCTTCATTCTGGGCATCATAGCCCTCCATCCCCAGGACGCCGCGATAGGAGCGCATGTCCATCGGCTTGGCATCGGGCGACCAGAGCCAGGCGGTCAGCGTCGCCATGTCACTTTCGGCGTCCCGAATGCTGATCTGGGACGGGTGGCGCTGCCAGAAATAGCGGGTCGCGATCGCCGCGCCGCCCTGCGGCGAGCCGATATAGCCCAGCCCCTGCGACCGGCTGCCGGCGACGGAATCGACCCAGGCATGGCCGTCCTGGGTGCGCTTGGCGATGGCGAACCCGTCGGCCGACAATTGGGTCAGGTCGAAATCGCCCCAGGTCGGGATGCGATCGAGCAGTTTCGCGACGCCGGGCGCCATCGCGTCCATCGGCACCGCCTTGCCGGCGATCTGCGCGGCGCGCACCACCTTGCCCGGATCGCGGCGCAGCCCGGTGAGCGGCCGCACCGCTTCGCTGAACAGGCCATCATCGGCGGTGGCGAGGCGGACATGACGGTCATGCGGGGCGCCCGCCATCGGCACGGCAGCGGTCAGGCCGATGCCGCTGATGAAATCCTTCGCCGGATCGCCGTCGAAGATGAAGCTGTGGACGATGCGCAGATGGTCGCCGCCGGCATGGGCGTAGAGGCGCAGGGTGAAGGGCAAGATCTGCCGCCCCTGTCCTTCATGTATGCCCGTCAGCTTGACGACGGCGCGGACCGGCCCCTTCTGCTCGACCGTGGCGCTGGTGATGCGGCCGGTGAAGGGCGTGCGGGTGCCGCCTTCGGGCGCGCTGTCGACGCTGGCGACCAGCGTCAGGGGACCAACGACGGTGCGACCGCCCTGCTGCGCCGACTGGATGATCGCATTGCCCGAGCGGCCGATGCTCCAGCGCAGCGCCCCAACCTGAATCTCGATCCGGTCGGCCAGCTCGCGCACCAGCACCGGCGCCTGCGGCGCGGCGGGCTTGCCCGGTACCACGCGCAGCGCGCCGGGCTGGCCAGTGCCCGCCGGCAGCGCATGGGCAGTCCATTTGATCGACCCGTCGGGCCAGGTGGCCAGGGTCCAGTGCTGCGACGGCAAAGCAGTGCCATCGGCGCCCTGCACCGACAGCGGCTTGCCCGCGCGCAGCACGCCGCGCGGCCATGGCACGCCAAAGGTCTGGCCGAGCGAGAGCGGCGGGGCGGCATCGTCGATCCAGCGCACCGGGGTTTCCGGCATGGCGCCGCCGCGCACGCCAGTTGCCGCCTGCGCCGCGCCCGGCAGCAGCGCGGTCGCGCTCGCCATCAATCCCGCCTTCAGGCTGTCGCGCCGGCTGATCCCCGCCCTGATATCCATGCTGCTCTCCCTTTTTATGTTGTTCAGATCTTGGTGATGGTGAAGTTGCGGACCTGGAGATGGCTCTGCGTCGTGCGCAGGCCGAAATGACCGCTGCGATAGGGATCGGGATCGTCGAGCGTGAACAGGGTCGCCCCGTCCCGCTCGACCGCGATATGAGAGTCGTTGGCGATCAGGCCGATCGAAAACCACTGATTGGGCACCAGCATCGCCGCCTTGTCGGTGCGGTCATGTTCCGGCAGCAGCGGGCGATGGCCCGGCTCCCCCACATAGCGGCGCATCCGCGTGGTGCTGTTGCGGTTACCGCCAATGCCGACATAATAGGTGCGGAGGCTGTCATACTCCTCGAACGTGCCGCTGCGGGTGCGGCCAAGCGCCGATCCGCCGGGCGCCGCCGGGTCGCGCGCCATCCAGAAAGCGTTGACGTCGCTGACCTCGTCATAGGGGCCGCCGTCCGACACGGCGCGCACATCATAGCGGATTGCGACCGGGCCGCTTAGTTGCTTGCGGAACCAGAGCGTCAGCCCCTTGGGCGCGACGATGTCGAGTAGGCCATCCTGCGCGGTCACGCGCGCATCGCCCACCGCCTCCAGCTGCCATTGTTTGAGGCCATGGCGGAAATCGTCGCGCCAGAGCGGCTTGCGGCCAGCAGCGTTCAAGGGGCCGGCGATCGGCGCCAGGGCCAGCGATGCAAGGAGGGTGCGGCGAGAGAACATGGCGACCTGTCCCGCTTGATCTTGAAAAAATGATGCTGCGGGTCGGGCATGTCCCGACCCGCAGCCTGTCTCATGACCTGGGGGAGGCCAGGCCATGAGCGCCAATCAGAGCTTGAAGCGGATACCGCCATAGACGCGGCGGCCGACCGTCTCGATGATGGTGCGGCGTTCGACGCTGTTGGCATTTTCCTTGCGCGTCGCGTCGAGCAGGTTGACGCCTTCCAGGAACATCGAGATGCCCGGCATCAGCGTGACGTTGAGCGACGCATCGAGCTGGCCATAGGCTTCGCCAAACTCGGGATTATTGCCGCGGCCCTGCGCCGTGATCAGATATTTGGACCGCCAGTTATAGGCGCCCCGCAGGCTGACGACGTCATCCTCATAATAGGCCGAGATATTGTAGGCATGGCGCGACAGGCCCTGGAAGGGCAGGGAATCGCCGGTGAAATAATCCTTCCCTTCATAGCCGCTATCCTTGGAATAGGTATAGTTGGCGACCACGCCCATTTGCTTCAGCACCGGCACGTCGATGAAGTCGAACGCGATCTGCGCGCCGGCTTCCACGCCGTTGATCGTCACCTTCTGCGTGCCGTTGGTGGGCACGGTGATGGTGTAGGTCACGCCGCTGGCATCGGTATAGGGCTCGGTCGTGTTCTGGATGAACGAGCTGATTTCCTTGCGGAAATAGGTGACCGACGCGAAGCTGGTGCGGTTGATATAATATTCCAGGCCCGCATCATATTGGCGGGCGCGGAACGGCTGCAGATCCGGATTGCCGCGCGAACCCGACAGGCCAACCACGTCGATGGTGAAGCGCGGTGCCAGCTGCTGCGGCAGCGGACGGGCCATCACTTCGGTCGCGGTCGCACGCGCCATCAGCTTGTTGGGGATGAGTTCCGCCTTCATGTTGATCGAAGGCAGGAATTCGGTGCTGTTGCTGTCATAGGATACGGGCGAGATCACGCCACCGGTGCTGAGATAGCCCGAGGTATTGACCTTGGTATTGACGACGCGCGCGCCGATCACGCCGCTGACGGGCACGGCCCCGACATCGAAGGCAAAGCTGGCCTGGCCATATCCGGCCAGGTTGCGTTCGCCGACCTTCCAGGTGTCGGTATAGACCTGGCAGGTGCCGTCGGCATTGGCCGGGCAGCCGCCTTCCGCGAACGGATCGGGAATGCCTACCGCATCGGCCACGCCCTGGGTCATGTTGAGCCAGCCGCTATAATCGCCGGTGAAGCCCAGATTGCCGGTGTGGAAGAAGGGCGAGGTGCCGAGCGCCGCATTGCCGCTGACGATGCTGTCGATCTGTGCCTGCACCGCCGGATCGCTGAAGCCATTGAGCGTCGTAGTGCGGGTGTAGAAGCGGCTCTTGACCGTCAGGTCGCGATACTGGCCACCGATCTTGAACGAGGTGAACAGGCCACCATCGGTCTTGTACTCGGCGTCCAGCTTGGCCATTTTCTCGGTCTGGTCGTCATAGCGCGGACGGCGCAGCACGGTCAGCTGGTTGATGCCGGCCGTGGTGGTCGGATCATTGGGCAGGATGATGTTCGGCGCATTCTGGCCGTTGCTATAGTCGACGATCAGGCTGGACATGCCGGTGACGGCCGCGGTCGCATTGATCTCGTTATTATAAGCCTTGGCCTTGGACAGCGAGATTTTCGGCGTCAGCGTCAGGTTGCCGGTCGTCCAGTCAGCGCCCAGCGCGACATTATAGGTGGTGCGCTTGATGTCGCCCAGAATGTTGCGATAGGACACGCCCAGCTGGCTGGTCTGCGCCTTCGACGTATTGTTGGTCATCACCAGATATTCGACCGTATTGTCCGGGCCGATGATGGTGTTTTCCGTGTCGACGATGCCGCCGCTGGTGCCGGTCTGCAGATATTGCGAGGTCACCGACTGGATCGACTTGGTCCAGTTGCTTTCGACATAGGCCTTGAAATCGTCGCTCGGGCGCCATTCCAGGATGCCGTTCAGCGCATAGCGGCGGGTTTCCAGGCGGTTGATGACATAGCGCGGAATGTCGGGGAAGAAATCGCCAACGCCGTCATTGTTGAGGTCATAGGCCTGCATGCCGGCCGTATTGGGATCGCTGTCCAGCTGGACCCAGCCGGTGGTGCGCGCCTGATGGCTTTCGACATTGCGGTTCTCGAACGTGCCCGACACCAGCACGCCGATCGTGCCATTGGCGAAGGTGTCGCTGCCGATCAGCGCCAGGCGCGGGTCCATATGGTCGCCGATATCGGCATAGATGGCCTGGGCGGAACCGGCCAGATATGGCTTGCCGCCATTGTCGAACGGCCGGCGGGTGATGACGCGCACGGTGCCGCCGACGCCGCCTTCGGTCATGTCGGCGGTGGCCGACTTCACCACTTCCAGGCGGTTGACGAATTCGGAGGGCAGATCGCGGAAATCGACGTCGCGGCCGCCGCCCACGGTGGTGGACAGGGCGGTGACGCCGTTGATCTCGACGCGGTTCAGTGACGGATCGGCGCCGCGGATGGTGATGCCGGAGCCTTCACCGTCGGAACGGGTCAGCTGGACGCCGGTCACGCGCTGCAGCGCTTCACCGACATTTTTGTCCGGGAACTTGCCGATATCCTCGGCCGAAATGGCGTCCAGCACCTGGGCTGCATTGCGCTTGGCGTTGAGCGCGCCCTGAAGGCTGGAACGGATACCGGTGACGACGATATCCTCGCTGCTCGCTTCGGGCGCCTGCTGGGGCTGTTCGGGCTGCTGCTGGTCTTGTGCCGCGGCCGGCATGGCGCCCAGCAGGACGGCGGCGACGGCCGACGTCGACAACAAGGCGCGATAATTGGAAAACCTCACTTAAACATCCTCCCTATGCGTGCCCCCCCGTTTGGGCACGGGTTTGAGGTCGATCGCGACCAGACCCCGCCGCGACAACCCTTTGATATCCCATATATTGGGTATTCATATCTATATATGGACACGCGAGGATGGCGCCGCCTTTGCGACGAAACGAGCCATATCATCGATGAATGACATGATAACGAAACAGGGTTCCACGATATGGAACCTTGTCAAGGCAATGGCTTGATGGAGGACGGCTGTGGCGACAGCGGGATTCGCGCCGGCAGCGCAACATGCCCCCGCCGCCGGAGCAGCGGGAAGCCAGGCATGATAATGGCGAAGACCTGTCACCTTCGCCGTCAATCTTGCGGTGCGGACTAGCCCGCCAAGCCCTTGATATCCGCGGTCAGATCCAGCACCTGCGCCGCCTCGAAACTGGCGACCGGATAGGCGCAGTAATCGGCGGCATAATAGGCGCTGGGGCGGTGGTTGCCCGATGCCCCCAGACCGCCGAACGGCATCGCCCCGCTGGCGCCGGTGGTCGGCCGGTTGCGGTTGACCACGCCCGCGCGGCTTTCCAGCAGGAACCGGTCCCACAAGGCATCGTCGGCAGAGACGAGGCCCGCCGCCAGCCCATAGCGGGTCGCATTGGCGGCCGCGATCGCCGCGTCGAAATCGGCGACGCGGATCACCTGCAGCAGTGGCGCGAAAATCTCCTCGTCGGGCGCATTCACCCCGGTCATGTCGATCATGCCCGGCGTCAGGAAAGCCGCGCCGAGGTCCGCCGGCTGTTCCAGCGGCAACAATTCAGTTCCGCCCAGCGTCAGCAGCGCAGTATGGCGCGCCCTGGCATGAGCCGCCGCCTCAGCGGAAATCAGCGCGCCCATATAGGGTTCGGGCTGGCTGTCCCAGGCGCCGATCGTCAGCCGCCGGGCCAGCGCCACGGTCGCGTCGAGGATCGCGTCGCCCGCCGCGCCCTGCGGCAGGATCAACCGGCGCGCGCAGGAACAGCGCTGGCCTGCGGTGATGAAGGCCGACTGGACGATGATCGAGGCGACCGCCTGCGCATCGCCGTCCCAGGCGACCAGCGGATTATTGCCGCCCAGTTCCAGCGCCAGGATCACGCCCGGCCGATCCGCCATGACGCGAGTGAAATGCGCGCCCGCGCCCGCCGATCCGGTGAACAGCAGGCCGTCGATATCCTGGGCGATCAATGCCGCGCCGGTGTCCCGCCCACCCTGCAACAGGGTGAAGACGCCATCGGGCAGGCCCGCGTCGCGAAACGCCTGCGCCATCAATTCGCCCACCAGCGGGGTCAGTTCCGACGGCTTGAAGATAACCACATCGCCCGCCAGCAGCGCCGGCACGATATGGCCGTTGGGCAGATGGCCGGGGAAATTATAGGGGCCGAGCACCGCCATCACGCCATGCGGCTTGTGGCGCAGCACCGCCCGGCCGAACGGGGTCGCCTGCTCGCGCGATCCGGCGCGTTCGGCCTGCGCCGCGATCGAGATGTCGACCTTGCCGATCATCGAGGCGATTTCGGTCTTCGCCTCCCATAGCGGCTTGCCGGTCTCGCGCGCGATCGCGCTGGCAAAGGCGTCGCTGCGGTCCGACAGCATCGCCTTGTATCGGCGCACATGATCCTCGCGTTCGGATTGCGGCAACGCAGCCCAGGCCGGAAAGGCAGCGCGGGCGCGCACCACTGCCGCCGCGCAGGTCGCGGCATCGGCCGCCTCCCCTTCCCACAGGAGCGTGTCGCTGGCCGGGTCGATCGAACGGAAAATCATATGGCCTCCAGAAAGCGGGACAAGGATAGCGCACCCTTTTCCAGCCTCCTAGCGCCTTGCGGGCGCGACGGGATAATGAATCCCGCCGCGCCCTTCATGCCGATCCGGAATAAGCGGTGCCTATTCCAGATAGGCGGTGCGCAGCGCGGCAATGTCCACCGGCGTCAGGCCGATTTCCTGGGCCAGATAGGCATCGACCGAACCCCATTTCTGGTCGATTTCGGCGAAGGCATAGGTCAGGAAGGGCGTGCCGTCCGGCAGCACCAGCGGATTGGCCTTGGCCATCGCTCCGCCCTTCTGCATCTGTGCGAACATGCCGGCGATCGGGCTGCTCTGCGCGACGGCATCGCTCATCGGCGGCACTTCATATTGCGGGCGGCGCGACGGCGTCGAGAGCACATAGTCGCGATAGATGACATCGCGCGGCACGCCGAGCGCCGACAGGATCATCGCGCTGACAAAGCCGGTGCGGTCCTGCCCGGCCGAGCAATTGTACAGCAGCGGCCCGTCCTTCGACAGCAGGCGGGCAAAGACGATACGCAACTGCGGCTTCAACTGGGTCGCCATGCCGCGATAAGTGCCGGCATAGGCTTCGGCCTGCTTGGCCATGTCCATATTCTTGGGGTCGAACTTCATGCCCTGCATCATTGCGGCCATCGAATAGCCGACAGCATTATAGGCAATGCCGTCCAGCTTGGTCGGCGCGAACAGCCGTTCCTCGTCGGAGCGCAGGTCGACCAGATTGGCGACGCCCAGCGCCTTCACCTGCGCCACGTCGGCCGGGGTCAGCATCGCCTGCCCACCCGAGCGGTAGATCCGGCCCCAGCGGACATGCTTGCCGCCAGCCGCCGGATAGCCGCCCAGATCCCGGAAATTGGAGGATTGCTCCATCACCAGCACACGCTCGGCCACGCGCGTCACCGCGCCGCTCTTGCTGTCGCGCAGCAGGAAATAGGGGCGGGTGCCCGGCGCCACCTGTACCTCCCGCACGCCGTCCTTGTCCCCGGCCGCCACCAGCGTAGCATTGGCAATGGGGGCATCGGGGCGATCGGCCTGCAACAGATCGACCGGATCGGCATCGCTCCAGCGGATCGCCAGCTTGTCGGACGCCACCCGTTCCACCACCGGATCGGCGATGGTGCCGGCGAAGGCTGCGACTGACATCGTCAGGGGCAGCGCCACCAGCGCGGCGCGGATCATCATCTTGCGCATAATCTTTCCTCTCTCCCTCTATTTTAGAAGCGGACCGTGGCTTCCAGGCCATAGGTGCGCGGTTCGTTGAAAATGCCCATTTGCAGCGACGAGGAGCCGGTCTGGAAGAAGGTGTGCTGTTCGTTGAACAGGTTGCGCGACCAGGCCGAAATCTGGAGCTTGGCGTCGCCCTTGAGCGTGATGTCGGCGAGCGACAGGCGGGCATTCACCAGGAAGGAAGAGTCGGTCAGCGCCGCGTCGCTGGACTGGGAATGATAGCCATCGCCGCCATTGGCATCGACATGGGCGCGCAGCGTCGCCCAGTCGAGCGGCAGGCTATAGTCGATCGCGCCGCTGAAGGCGTTCTTGGGCGTGTAGACCACGAACACGGTTTGCAGCGCATTGCCGGCAAAGGGATTGGCCGCCTGTGCCAGATCGCCCTTGGTATAGGCATAGGCCGCCGTCAGCGTCAGCCCCTCGACCGGCATCACCACCAGATCTGCCTCGAAGCCCTTGATCGTGCCATGGCCATCGACATTGACGGTCTCGATCGTGGTGCGGGTCGGGCCGCCCGGCACTTCGGACAGCACCGCGTTGAAGTCGATCTGCTGATTCTTGTAGATCGTCTTGTAGGCCGCCAGGTTCAGCCGGACATGACGGTCGAGAAATTCGCCCTTGAAGCCGATTTCGGAGGTTTCGACCTCCTCGGGTTTATAGGCGCGATAGGTGACGGAGCGGGAGTTGGCGCCGCCGGCGCGATAGGCGGTCCCCCATTTGCCATAAAGATGGATATTGTCGGTCGCGTCGAACGCCAGAGTGAGGGTCGGGTCGATCCGGCTGCTGGAAATGTCGAAGCGGAAATCCTTGTCGACGCCATTGACCTTGAACAGGTCGCCGCTCTTCTTGTCACGGGTATAGCGCGCGCCGCCGGTCAGGTGCAGTGCATCGTCCAGGATCGCCGGGGTCCAGGTCGCCTGGCCATAGAGGGCGAAGCTGTCTGCCTTGGCGTCGCTGGCACGGTCGGGATAGGGCGTGACCTGGCCGGCTTCCAGCGTCGGCAGGCGGGTCGGCGCGTCAGCCGCAGTTGCCCCCCACTGCATGGTATAGGGCGCCCAGGCCCAATCCTCGCCCTTTTCATGATAATAATAGGCGCCGGCGACGAAATCGATGCGCGAGGTCGAACCGACCAACTGCACTTCCTGACTGAACTGGTTCTGGTCGAGGCCCGCCAGACTGTAACGCGCGAACTTGGCATAGGGCGCAAAGGCGCCCTGATGCGCGCCGCCATTGTCATATTGGCTCTGGCTCAGCTCACGATAGGAGGTGATGGAGCGCAGGTTGATGCCATCGGCGACCTGCCAGTCCATATGCAGCGCATGGCCATGGGTCTTGCCGATGCTCTTCTGGATCGGCACGCCGATATCCGCGGTCCTGGCCCGATCGGGCTGAACCTCGACCATGTCCGCGACCGGAAGACGATCCGACTTGCCCAGCATCTGGAAATAATAGGGCGTGCTGGCGTCATAGGAGGTGTCGAAATCATATTGGGCGGAGAAGCGGCTGCTCGGTTCCCACAGGATCGCGCCGTGCATGCCGCGCTGGTCGAGCTGGTTATAATCCTCCTCGCCCGCCATCGGATTGTCGGTGGTGCCGCCGCGCTTGGTGACGAGCGCGTCCAGCTTGACGCTGACATTGGCGAAGCTGGGCAGGTCGAGATGGGTTTCGACCTTGTAGCCGTCATAATTCATGACGCCCATGGTCTGGCTCAGGTGAAACTCGCCGCTCGGCTTCCTGCTGACGATGCTGAGCGCGCCGCCGGTCGAGTTGCGGCCGAACAACGTGCCCTGCGGCCCCTTCAGCACCTCGATCCGTTCGATGTCGAACAAAGCCGTGCCCAGCCCCTGCGACCGGCCGAGATAGACGCCGTCAATATAGATGCCGACGCCCGCGTCGCGGCTGGGCTGGTTGGCGTCGAACGGCACGATGCCGCGAATGCCGACGGTCAGCGCGGAATTGCGCGAGGCGAAGGGGGCGATGCGCAGCGAGGGCACCGCGCCGTCGCCCAGATCCTTCAGGCTCACCACGCTGCGCGCCTTGAGGTCGTCGCTGCCCAGCACCGAAATGGCGATCGGCGTCTTCTGCAGATTGGTCTCGGTCTTCTGTGCGGTGACGACAATCGAGCCAAGGCCGGCATCTCCTTCGTCAAGCGGCGCGTCCTCCGCATGGGCCTGAGCCACGAAGCCCGCCCCCATCAGCATGGTGCTGGCCAGAATGAGTGCGCGACGGCGCAGGACAGACGAACATTTCATGATGCGTATCCCCCGAATGATGTTGAATTCGGAGGGGCAGTTAGAACGTCTGTATGCAGTCGCAGTTACATATGCATCTCAGTTTGATGACAGGAACAGCGGCAATATGACAGCGGCGAGACACGGATATCGCCCCGACGCAGCCTTTGCCAGTTCGGCGGGATATGGCATAAAGGACGCTATGGCGACGGCTGAAAATTCGGAAAAAACCTCGGAAATCGGTGCGATGGAGCGGCTTATTGAAGCCGTTCTCGACATATGGGAACGTGATGGCGCGAGCGGCACATCGGCCCGCGCGATCAGCCGCCTGGCCCAGACCCCCGTATCCGGAATCTATCATCACTTCGGATCACTGGAACAGTTGTTTCTTTCCGCACATGAGCAGGCCCAACGCGAGTCGGAACGCTGGTGCGCGGCGCGGCTGGCGGAGCTGGAGGGGGGCGTGCCCATGTCGCGTGACGCCTTCGCGCCCTTGCTCGCCGCGCTGATCGACCAATGGTGCGAGGAGGAACGCCGGCTGGCTTTCGCCTGGCGCGAATGCCAGCTGATCGCCGCGCGTGAGGATCGCTATGTGCCGGTCTGCGAACGCTGGGCAGCGATGTGGCGCAGTTTCTGGGAAGAGGTCTGCACCCGCTGCGGACATGGGGGGCATGGCGCCCATACCGCCTATCTGTTCGATGGCGAAGCGACGCTGCATTTGATGCGCTGGCGCCGACCGGTCGACCGCGCCGCGCTGGACGACATGTGCGCGGGCTGGAACGACTGGCTGTGCGGGCGTCCGGTGCGTGCCGGCCATTGGCGTCAGTTCGCCCGCGAACAGGCCGACCTTGCCCTGCCCGAACAGACGATCAGCAGCGGCACGATGGAACAGATTGCCGAGGCGGCGGCCGATGTGCTGGCGCAGGAGGGCATGGCGGCCCTGACCCATCGCGCCGTCGCCGCGCGGGCGGGCCTGACGCTGGGCGTCGTTTCCTATAATTTCCGGTCCAGCGCCGAGCTGGTCCGCGCGGCGTTCGAGATGATCTATCGCAAGGCGGTGGAATCGGGCGGCGGCACCGTGCCGGAGGCAGTGACATTGACCGACGAGCAGTTGCTCGCGCGCTATTCTAATCCGCCGCCCCGCAACGACCGCATACTGCCGGCGATCGACGAACTGATGCTGGCCGCCGCGCGCGACGGCGACCTGCGCGATTTCGCACCCCAGTTGCGCTATCGGCGCGGCCGTACCAGTGGCGGTCTGCTCCGCGCGATCCTGGGCCGGGATGTCGCGCCGCTGGAGGCCGCGCTCTTTTCCGGCGTCATATCGGGCCATCGCAAGACCTGTTTCGGCCTGACGCCGGCCGAAGCCGCCAGAGCCGGCGCACAGGCCATGCTGGACCTGCGCACGATGGTGCGCGCCGCTGCGGACGCGGCTCAGTCGGAAAGCGCCTGAGCCCGCGCCGCCAATATATCCTCCAGATGGTTGACCGGATCGCCGGCAACCACCCCGCCCTCGACCGGCATGGCGATGCCGGTGATCTGGCGCGCGCGGTCGCTGGCCAGAAACAGGGCCGCCTGCGCCACGTCGTCCGGTACGCCACGCCGCTTCAAGGGCTGGTTGGAGAGATAGACCGCGTCGATCGCGGCATCGACCCGCGCCGCCCGGTCCGCCTCTGCCCCCTGGGCGCTGAAGGAGGACAGGCTGGTGCGGATATGGCCGGGCACCAGGCAGTTCACGCGGATGCCATGCTGCGCCAGGTCGATCGCCACCGACTTGGAGAATTGGATCAGTCCCGCCTTCGACGCGCGATAGCTCATCATCGCCTGTCCGGCGAGCAGGCCCGCGATCGAGGCGTTGTTGAGGATGACGCCGCCGCCATGATCCTTCATGTGCCGGGCCGCCGCCTGCGTTCCCAGCATCGGCCCCAGCAGATTGACCGCCATCACCCGGTCGAAATCGGCCAGGCTGTCATCCAGGAAATGCGGGAAGGGCGCGCAGCTGATCCCGGCATTGTTGAACAATATGTGCAACCCGTCAAAGGCATCGACCGCGCGCGCGACCATCGCCTGCACCTGCGCCCGGTCGGCGACATCGACGGCCATGAACAGCGCCGATGGCCCGAGCGCGGCCGCCAGCGCGGTGCCGGCCGTCCCATCGCGGTCGGCGATCAGCACCCTCGCCCCTTCGGCGACGAACAATTCCACCGTGGCCCGGCCGATGCCGCCCGCGCCGCCGGTGACGATGGCGACCTTGCCCGCCAGTTCCCCTGCCATGCGCCTCAACCCCGCCGGGTGAAGCGGATCGGCAACCGCTCGATCGACTGGGTCGCGACCGTGGGCAGATAGCGTATCTCCTCGGGCGCGATCGCCAGTTCGATATCGCCGATCCGCCGGACGATCTCGCGCGCGGCGACCTTTATCTCCATCCGCGCGAGCGCGAGGCCGATGCAGCGATGGACGCCGCCGCCAAAGGACAGGTGCCGACCGATATTGGGTCGGTCGAGATCGAAGCGGCGTGGATCGGGGAACACATCCTCCTGATCGTTGGCGGAGGCATACATGAGCAGCAGATGCGCGCCCGCCGGCAGCGTCTTGCCGCCCAGTTCCACTTCGCGCGTGGTCATGCGCGACAGGCCGCGCACCGGTGGTTCGATCCGCAGCAACTCCTCGACAAAACGGTTCATCAACCGGTCGTCGTCCACCGACGCTTGCAACAAGGTGGCAATCTCCGGCCGGGTCGCGAGGATGTAGAAGAGATTGCCGAGCGCGGTCGCCGTCGTCTCATTGCCGGCGATCAGCAGCGCCCGGATCAGCGACACAGCCTCGGCAAAGGTCAACGCCTGCCCCTCGGCATCGCGGGCATGGACCAGGTCGGAAATCATGTCCTCGCGCGGGTCGGCCTCGCGCTCGCGCATCTTGGCGATCAGATAGTGCTGCAGGTCGCAAATCTCGCGCGCATGGCCCAGCATCTGTTCCCGATCCTGCATCCGGCCGATCTGGGCCGTCACCGCGATCGACCAGCGCGCGATGCGGTCCTTCATGTTCCAGTCGAGGCCGAGTTGCTCGCAGATGATCCGCACCGTCAGCGGCACCGCGAAATCCTGCACTGCGTCCGCCTCGCCCCGGTCGGCGACGCTGTCGATCAGGTCGATCACCACCTTCTCGATCCGCGGCTCCAGTTCCTTGACGCGATGGGCGCTGAACGCCTTTTCCATCAGCTTGCGGATGCGGGTGTGATAGGGCGGATCGGACATGATCGCGTCGGGGAAATAGCCGCCGCCGTCTCGCTCCAATATCTCCTGGAACTCCTGCTGGAAGCCCTTGGCCTGCTGCGTGTGATAGCCCTTGTTGACCGAATAGGTGATCGGATCCTGCTGGATCGTGGCAATATCCTCATAGCGAGACACCAGATACATGCCGAGCTTCTCGTCCCAATGGACCGGGTCGAACGACCGCATCGCCGCATAATAAGCGCGCGGCCGCGCCGAGATGATCGGATCGGTCATCGACGCCGTGTCGAGCAGGCTGCGCGCTTCGGGCGCCAGGGTGCCTTGCGTCATTGCTGCGCCACCACGACGCGCAGGCCGTCGAGCGCCGGCGTCAGGCGGATCTGACAGGCGAGGCGGCTGGTGTCGCCGGCGACATCGGACACCATGTCGAGCATCGCATATTCGACATCGTCGGGCGCGCCGGTGCGATCGACCCAGGCCGGATCGACATGGACCAGGCAGGTCGCGCAGGAACAGGCACCACCACAGTCGGCGGCAATGCCGTCGATCCCGTTCGCCTTGGCCAGTTCCATCAGCGACAGGTCGCCCTCCCCGGCAACCGCCTGCTCCACGCCATGCACATCCACAAAGGTGACCCGCACCATCGACATCCTTCTCCTCATGAAGGGGCAGGATGGCCGATGGCGCCGGACGCGGAAAGGCATGGCGCCGCGCAGCCGCTTGACTGGCGCGGCAGGCCGGGCGGCGGCGAGAGGACATGCCAAGTGCGCGTGCAGTCATTGGGCGGCGGGCGGCCGCAGCCTAGTCTGGCGGGCAGAAGAGGATGCCGTCCGTGTCGACCACGCTCATCACCAACGCCACCATCTGGGACGCCACCGGCAGCCCCGCCTTTGTCGGCGACCTACTGATTGAAGGCAACCGCATCCTTGCGGTCGGGCCGGATGCCACCGCCGGTCGTGCGCCGGCCGATCAGGTCATCGACGGCAGCGGCAAGACGCTGATGCCGGGCCTCACCGAAGGCCATGCCCATATCTCCTTTGGCGACGCGGCCTCGACCGAGGATCTGATCGCGCCCTCGCCCGAAGCCCATACGCTCATCACCGCGCGCATGGCCCGGCGCCTGATCGATCAGGGGTTCACCAGCTGCTATGGCGCATCGGCCGCCAAGCTGAAGCTGGACGTGGCGGTGCGCGACGCGGTCGATGCCGGCCATATCCCCGGCCCCCGCATCCGCGCCGGATCGACCGAGATCACCGTCACCGGCGGCATGGGCGACGAAAGCAGGCTGCACAATCCGCGCATCGGCATTTCCTGTGTCGTCGACGGGCCGGAGGAGATGCGCCGCGCTGTGCGGCTAGCGATCCGCGAGGGCTGCGACAATATCAAGCTCGATGTCTCGGGCGACCCCTTCTATCCCGGCAGCCCGGCCCATGTAACGCCGATGAGTTTCGCGGAAGTGCAGATGGCAGTCGACACCGCCCATGCCTTCGGCCGCAAGGTGAACGCCCATAGCCGGTCGATAGAGGGCAGCAAATATTGCGTCCGCGCCGGGGGCGATGGCCTGTTCCATGTCGAATATGCCGACAGCGAACTGCTCGACATGCTGGAGGAAGCGAAGGACCGGATTGTCATCGCGCCCTCGATCGGGCTGTTCCACGCGATGATCCATCATGGCGAGCCGTGGATCAGCCGGGCCGCCTGCGACGCGATGGGCATCCCCGCACTGATCGAGGCATCGGTCGAGACGCACAGCGCGTTGCGCAAGCGCGGCATCCGCCACCTGATCGGCGGCGATTATGGCCTGGCCTGGAACCCGCAGGGCACCAACGCCCGCGATATCCAGCTGATGATCGACTATTATGGCTATGACGCGGCCGGCGCGCTGGCCTGTGCCACCCGCAATGGCGGGCAGGCGATGCGCGACCAGGGCGATCTGGGCACTTTGGTGCCCGGCGCGCTCGCCGACATGCTGCTGGTGGACGGCGATCCCCTGGCCGACGTCACCATCCTCGAAGACAAAAACCGGCTGGCCATGGTGATGAAGGACGGCGCGATCCACCGCATCGCGCCCGGCCTGACCGACTGTGCCACGCCCGCCCAACGGAGAGTTGCATGAACATGGAAAGCGGCCCGATGGCGGCGGGCGACGCCCGCTGCCCGGCGATCAGCACGCAGGACATCATCGCCCGCGACAGGATCGCCGCGCCCGGCTGGGTGCGCAGTGAATCTTACGCCTTCCTGGGCAGCGAGGACATTTCCACCGATCGCTATATCGACCCCGATTTTGCCCGGCGCGAGATGGAAAGCCTGTGGACGCGCAGCTGGCAATTCGCCTGCCGCGAAGAGCATATACCGGAGGTCGGCGACTATCAGGTCTATGAGATCGGCCGCCACAGCTTCATCATCACCCGCGTCGCGGCGGACGAAATCCGTGCCTATTACAACGCCTGCCTGCATCGCGGCACCAAGCTACGCGCCTCGGGATCGGCAGGCTGTGCCAGCGAGTTCAAATGCAGTTTCCATGGCTGGAGCTGGAACGTGGATGGGTCCAGCAAGAGCATCACCTGCCCCTGGGACTTCCCCCATGTCGACCCGGCCAACAACGCCCTGCCGCAGGTCCGCGTGCAGACGCTGGGCGGGTTCGTGTGGATCAACATGGACCCGGATGCGCCCAACCTGGAAGAGTATCTGGGCGCCGAGGCGCTGGCCCATATAAAGGCGTGGAAGCTGGAGGATCGCTATATCCACCTCCATGTCCAGAAGAGCTTTCCGGCCAACTGGAAGCTGACGATCGAGGCCTTCATGGAGGCCTATCATGTGATCGAGACCCACCCGCAGGTCGCCCCGTCCAATGCCGACGCGAACAGCCAATATGATGTCTATGGCAATCATGTGAACCGCTTCATCTCCTGCCTGGGCGTCGCATCGCCGCATCTGGAGGGGCGCTTTTCCGAGCAGGATATTCTCGACCAGTTCACCGTCGGCGACGCGTCCGTGCTGAGCGAGGATCGGCCGCAAGTGGGCAACGGCACCGCGCGCCAGGCGATGGCCGACCTGTTCCGCACCATGTTCGGCGCGGCGACCGGCAGCGACCTGAGCGCCACATCCGACAGCGAGATGCTCGACTGTTTCTCCTACACGCTCTTCCCCAACACCTATCTCTTCCCCGGCGTGTCGCTGCCGATGGTCTATCGCTTCCGCCCGGACCCAAGGGACCATCGCCGCTGCATCTATGAGGTGTTCTTCCTGCGGCCGGTGCCGGATGGTGGCGCCCGCCCCGAACCGGCCGAACCGATCCTGCTGACCGACGATCAGAGCTTCTGCGAGGCGCCGGGCATGGATGCGGGCTTTGGCAGGATTCTCGATCAGGATACCGACAATCTGTTCCTGCAACAGGAAGGGATAGAGGCGAGCGCCAAGCGCGGCCTGACGCTGGGCAATTATCAGGAAATCCGCATCCGCCATTTCGAGCAGGCGGTCGACCGCTATGTCGCCATGCCGCCGCTGCGGCCCGGACGCTGAGGCAGGCTCATGTCCTTTGCCCTCAACGCCCGGCTGGCCGCCAAGCGCCCGCCCCTGCCGACCGCGACGGTGATCGATCCGGTCACGGCCAGCATCATTCGCGGCGCGCTGGAAACCGTCTGCTATGAGGCGACAACCCATCTCGGCCGTGCCGCTTCCTCGCCGATCATCAACCAGTCGAACGAGCGCAATGCGGCGATCGTCGATGCCCATGGCCGGCTGGCCATGGGGTCGATCGGCACGCCGCATCTGACCTTCGTGTCGCAGCTCACCGTCCGTTATGGGCTGATGCAGCAGCAGGATTATGACTGGGGGCCGGGTGATGTGTTCGTCGGCAACGACCCCGATTATGGCGGGGGCCACCTGCCCGACTATAATGTCTATGCCCCGGTCT
The DNA here is from genome assembly GCF_034424525.1 of Sphingobium yanoikuyae. Lineage (NCBI taxonomy): Bacteria > Pseudomonadati > Pseudomonadota > Alphaproteobacteria > Sphingomonadales > Sphingobiaceae > Sphingobium > Sphingobium yanoikuyae. The sequence goes on along the minus strand of NZ_CP139979.1, from coordinate 5,094,896 downwards.
ATGACGCGGCGGGCGAACTGGTGCTGGTGCAGGCGCTGCAGGCGCATCAGGGCGATACCGGCGGCAAGGATCCGGGCGGCTTCACCCTCGACGCCACCGACATCTTCACCGAAGGCCTGGCCATCCCCTGCCTGAAGCTGGTCCATCGCGGGCAGAAGCGGCGCGATGCCATCCACCTGCTCGAACGCAACAACCGTTTCCCCAGCTTCGCCGGCGATCTCGCCGCGATGATCGGCGCGGTCGAGAAGGCGACCGTATCGATCCGCGCGATCCTCGACAAATGGGGGGCCGACGCGGTGCGGGCCGCGGTCAATCATGCGATCGACCAGTCGGAACGGCAGATGCGCGCCACCGTCTCCGCCTGGCGCGACGGCCATTATGGCGCGACCGTCCATATCGATCATGACACGATGGGGACCAGGGATATCCGCGTCCAGGTCGGCTGCACCGTGGCCGGCGACCAGCTGACCGTCGACCTCAACGGCACCGACGATCGGCAGGATCTGGTCGGGGTGTGGAACACCTTTGCCAATTCGCGCGGCTATATCATGACCCAGATCGCCGCCAGCATCGATCCCGACATCGTCAAGAATGAAGGGCTGTTCAACGCGGTCGAGATCATCCTGCCCGAAGGCTGCATCGCCCACCCCGCGCCCAACCGCCCGGCGGCGCTCGGCTCCTTCCACCCCGCCTGCGAGATTACCGAGGCAGTGTGCGTCGCCCTGTCGCAGGTCGCGCCGGACCGGTCCGCGCCGCAGGTCTACAAGATCGGCATGCCCAATGCGGTGATCGGCTTCGACGCGGGCGGCCAGATGTGGATGGACCAGGGCGTCGATTGCCGGTCGATGGACGTATCCGCCGTGCAGGGTATCGATGGCTGGGGCAGCTGCCCGGTCTCGCTCGGCAATCTGCTGCTGTCGCAGGCGGAGGATGGCGAGGCGCGCTTCCCGGTCATCAACATCAGCCGCGAACTGGTCACCGACAGCGGCGGCGCGGGCCAGTGGCGTGGTATGCCGGGTAGCCGCAACGTGAAACGGATATTGGAACCGGCGATGGCGATGGCCTGGATGGTCAGCCACGATCATCCGATCAGTGGCCTCGCCGGTGGTGCCGACGGCACCCCCTATCTCAATCATTTTCAGGTCGGGACGCCCGACGAATATCGGGTCGAGCTGACGGCGCGGGCGCAACTGCCGGCGGGGGCCGTCATTGCCTATCAGCATGGCGGCGGCGCGGGCTTCGGCCCGGCGCTGCGCCGCGATCCGCAGGCGGTGTGCGAGGATGTGCTGGACGAACTGGTGAGCATCACCGCCGCCCGCGACCTTTATGGCGTGGTGCTGACCGGCGCCATCGAAGATTACAGCCTGGCGGTGGACCATGCCGCCACGGCAGCATTGCGCGGGGAGCGGATCGCGGCATGAGCTATCGCGTCGGCATCGATATTGGCGGCACCTTCACCGACTTCGCCCTGTTGAAGGATGGGCCAAAGGACGGTCAGGTCATCCTGCACAAGAATCTCAGCACCCCACAGGATCGCTCGATTGGCGTGATGGAAGGACTGGAGACGCTGGCCGGCAAGGAGGGGCTGTCGCTGGGCGACTTCCTCCAGCGCTGCGAGGCGATCGTCCACGGCACCACCGTCGCCGACAATATATTGATCGAGATGGACGGTGCCGTCACCGGCCTCATCACCACCCAGGGTTTCCGCGACGAGATGGAATATCGACGCGGCTACAAGGAAAGCATCTGGGACGTGCGGCTGGAGCCGCCGATCCCGATAGTGCCGCGCCGCCGCCGCCTGACCGTGCCCGAACGGGTGCTGGCCGATGGCAGCGTGCATGAGGCACTGGACGAAGAGGCGGTGCGCGAGGCCTGCACCAAGCTGCGCAAGCAAGGGGTCGAATCCGTCGCGATCGGCCTGATCTTCGCCCATGTGAATGGCGATCATGAGGATCGGGTGGCGCAGATCGTGGCGGAGGAGATGCCCGGCATCCCCGTCTCGCTTGGGCACCGCATCCTGTCGCGCGCGCCGGAATATGACCGGATCAGCACGACGGTGGTGAACGCCTATGTCGCGCCGCGCGTGAACGCCTATCTCGAACGACTGGTCAGTCGGCTCGCCGACGCCGGCTATGCAAAGCAATTGATGGTGATGCAGGCGTCCGGCGGGGTCATGACCCGCGCTTACATCGAAGCCGCGCCGATCCGCCTGCTCGCTTCCGGCCCGGCCGGCGGCGTCATCGCATCGGCGCGGACCGGCGGCGCCAAGGGCTATCGCAACCTGCTGTGCGTCGACATGGGCGGCACCAGTTACGACATGTCGGTGGTGCAGGACGGCGCCGCGCCGGCCGAAGCGGGATGGAACATGCATCATCGCTATCTGGTCGGTGTGCCGATGGTGCAGGTGGAGACGCTGGGCGCGGGTGGCGGATCGATCTGCCATGTCGACAAGGGCGAACTGAAGGTCGGGCCTGCCTCCGCCGGCGCGGCGCCGGGGCCGATCTGCTATGGCCGGGGCGGCTTGCGGCCGACCGTGACCGACGCGCTGCTGATGCTGGGCATCCTCTCCACCGGCGAAGGCTTTGCCGGCGGCAGTTTCCGCCTGCGCGACGAGGGCGTGGCGGAGGCGTTCGCGGCATTGGGCGCGGAGCTGGGCTATGATGCGCAGCAGGCAGCGTTCGATTGCTGGCGGCTGGTCAACGCCAATATGACCCAGGCGGTGCGGCGCACGACGGCGGCCAAGGGCATGGATCCGACCGACATGGCGATGCTCGCCTATGGCGGCAACGGCCCGGCCTTCGCCGCGATCCAGGCGCAGGATCTGGGGATCGACCAGGTGCTGGTGCCCCGCGCCTCCCCCACTTTCTCCGCGCTCGGCACGCTGGTCGCCCATCCGGCGATCGACGAGGAACGATCGTGCAGCGCGCCCGCCGATGCGCTGGACCTCGACCGGCTGCGCGGCCTGTGGGCCGACCTGGCCGCCGATGCCGCCGCGCATTTTGCCGAAGCCGGCTTTGCCGCCGAGGCGGTGCAGGCCCGTTGGCGGGTGGCGATGCGCTATGCCGGGCAGAATTGGGCGCTGACCTTCGACCTGCATGAAGGCCGGGGGCTGGATGATCTGGGCTTTGTCGACGAGACGCTGTCGGCCCGCGCCATCGCCGCCTTCAACGCGCGGCATCTGGCCGAATATGGCCATGTCCGCGAAGGCGAGGTGCCGGAAATCACCGGCGTGCGCCTGACCGCCCAGGTCGAAACGCCGATGCCGCCCGCCGGTGGCGGCTTCACCGCGCCGGTCGTGGAACCCGCGCCCCATGCCCATCGCCGCGCCAATCTGGGCGATGGCTTTGCCGATGTCGCGATCCACAAGGGGCCGGACCTGATCCCCGGCGCCCGCGTCACCGGCCCGGCGATCATCGAGGAGGTCTTCACCACCATCGCCGTCTATCCCGGCTGGCAGGCGCGGGTCGATGATGTCGGCGACTATCTGTTGGTGCGCCAGTCGTGACGGCGCTGGCCGGGCTGGTGATCGTGGAGACGGCAGAGCGGGTGACGGGCGAATTTGCCGCCCGGTTGCTGGCCGATTTCGGCGCGGAGGTGATAAAGGTCGAAGCGCCCGGCGGCGCCCCGACCCGCGCCATGGGGCCGTTTCATGACGGGCAGAGCACGCTGTTCCGCTACCTCAACAGCAACAAGAAATCGGTGCAGCTCGACCTCGATGCGCCGCAGGACCGCGCCCTGCTCGACCGGCTGCTGGCGCGCGCCGATGCGCTAATCGACGATCATGGGCCGGACTGGGCGACGCAGCACGGACTGGCGCTGGGGAGCCAGCCCGATATCGTCCATTGCGCGATCACGCCCTTTGGCCAGGACGCCCCGCCCCATTGGCAGGTCGCGCGCCCGATCAACGTTATGAATGCCGGCGGCTGGGCCTGGCACACGCCCAGCGAGAGCGCACCTGATCGGCCGCCGCTGATGGGCGCAGGCCGGTTCATGAGCGATTATGAGGCGGGGCTGGAGGCCGCGCTCTGCACCGCCGCGTCGCTGCTGCGCAAGCGGCGGACCGGCATGGGACAGGCGATCGACATCAGCGAGGTCGCCGTGCAACTGTCGCGCGCCGACTGCGTGCTGGGGCGGATGCTGGCCGGGGATGCGGAACCGGGGCCGGAACGCACTCGCTATGACATGGGCGGGCCGGGCGCCGCCTTCGTCTGCGCCGACGGCCATGTCTATCTGCTGATGACGACGCGCGCGCACTGGCGCGGGCTGTGTGCGCTGATGGGCGATCCCGACTGGGCCGATGCCTTCCCGGAGGACTGGCTGGAATATCATTGCACGCGCGACCGGGTCACCGATTTCCGCCGGCATTTCCGCGCCTGGATCGCGACCCAGGCCAAGGATGTCGTGGCGCAGGCGGCGCAGCAGGCGGGCGTGCCGCTGGTGCAGGTCAACAGCGCCGCCGACCTGATCGACCATGTCCAATATCGGCATCGCGGCTTCTTCCAGTCGCTGGGCGGTGCGCTGCATCCGACCGTCCCCTATCGCATGAGCGCCTCGCCGGTGGTGCTGCACAGCCCGGCCCCCGCACCCGGCGCCGATCAGGCGATGCTGCGATGAGCCGGGGCGGACCGCTCGCCGGTGTCCGTGTGCTGGAGATCGCCAAGGTCTGGGCCGGCCCCTATGCCGGCAAGCTGCTCGCCTTCCTCGGCGCGGAGGTCATCAAGGTCGAAAGCCGCGCCAATCTGGACGAGATGCGCGCCTATGGCGGGGCCGATATCGACAGCGCCCCCTATTTCCGCAGCATCAATCAGGAGGTGCTGAGCGTCCAGCTCGACATGAAGTCGGACGAGGGCATGGCCCATCTGCGCGCGATGATCGCCGCGTCCGATGTGCTGATCGACAATCTGCGGCCCGGCGCGATGGAGCGATCGGGCCTGGGCTATGTGGATGTCCGTGCGATCCGCCCCGACATCATCCAGCTCTCGATCAAAATGTACGGGCGCGACGGGCCGCTCGGCTACCAGACCGGCTATGCCCCCTCTTTCGCGGCGCTGGGCGGGCTCAATGCGCTGGTCGGCCATGCGGGCGAGACGCCGGCGGGGATGAATATCCGCTATGGCGATTCGACCGTCGGCGCCGCCGCCGCACTGGCGATCATCGCCGCGCTCCACCATCGAGAAACGACCGGCGAGGGCCAGTTTATCGACCTTTCAGCGGTCGAGACGCTGTCGATGATGGTCGGTGACAGCCTGTTCGCCTATGGCCTGACCGGCGAGTTGCCGCAGGTGACGGGCAACGCCCATGCCGCCATGGCGCCCCATGGCTGCTATCCTTGCGCCGACGGGCAATGGATCAGTCTCGCCATCGCCGATGACCGGGAATGGCGCGCCTTCTGTGCCACGATCGACGCGCAGGTGCTGGCCGTTGATCCCCGCTTCGCCGATTCGGCCGCCCGCATCGCCAATCGGGACGCGCTCGACGCGACGATCGCCCAACGCAGTCCCGAATGGGACGCCGAAGCGATGGCGCAGGCGCTGCTTCTGGCGGGCGTGCCAGCCTTTCGCAGCCAGTCCTCGCTCGACCTGATCGGCAGCGAGGCGCTCTGGGCGCTGGATGCCTATCGCATGGTCAGCGACGCCAAGGGCGAGCCACGACCGATCATCGGGCCGGGCTGGCGCATGACACCGGACGAGGCCAGCATCACCCGTGGCGCGCCGTTGCTCGGCGAGCATAACCATCTGGTCTATAGCGAGATATTGGGATTGCGTGACAGCGAAATTGACGACCTGATCGCCCGTCGCGTCATTTGGTAATCAGCCGCTCTTGCAAGTTGATCGCCAGCCATTAGATTTTTGCGAACGATTCGCAAAAAGGAAAGAAGATGGCGCAGCCCAATGTCTATCAGGTGTCGGACTGGAACGGATCGAGCGGGGAGCGCTGGGTCACGCATCGGCAGCGGCTCGACGCCATGCTCGCGCCCTTTGGCGATGCGGCGATGGCAGCGGCCGCCGCCCGGCCAGGCGAGCGCGTGCTGGACGTGGGATGCGGCGCGGGCACCAGCAGCATCGCGCTTGCCCGCCAGGTCGGCGCAACCGGCGAGGTGCTGGGCCTCGACATTTCCGGGCCGCTGATCGCGCTCGCCCAATCGCAGCAACCCGCCGACCTGCCGATCCGCTACGCGCTGGCCGATGCCGGCAGCGCGACATTGACCACCCACGGCTTCAACCTGCTCTTCTCGCGCTTCGGCGTGATGTTCTTCGACGATCCCGTGGTCAGCTTTGCGCATATGCGGCGCTGGCTGCGGCCGGGCGGGCGGATCGCCTTCGTCTGCTGGCGCGCGGCGGCGGACAATGACTGGGTGCGCCTGCCGATGGGCGCGATCCGCGACATCGTGCCGCCGCTGGCGCCGCCCGATCCCGAAGCACCCGGCCCCTTCTCCTTTGGCGATCCGGTACGGGTGACGCGCATCCTGACCGAGGCCGGCTTTGCCGAAATCGACCTTGCCCCGATCGATGGCGTCATCCCCTTCGGGCAGGGCGCCAATCGCGAGGCCGCGCTGGACGATGCGCTCGCCATGGCGTTCGAGGTCGGCCCGCTCTCCCGCGCGCTCGCCGATCAGCCTGCCGATGTGCGGGATCGCGCCGCCCAGGCGGTGCGCCAGGCCTTCGCCGCGCGGCCCGGCGAGACGGCGATCCTGATCGACGGCGCCGCCTGGATCGTGACCGCCACCAATCCGGGCTAGAGTAGCCGCACCGGCCGGGATATAGGCGCGCCATGACCGAGCATCCCGCCTATCGCCAGATCGGCCTCATCGGCACCGGCCGGGTCGCGCGCGCGCTGGGGCTGGCACTGGCGCCGCACAGCGCTGCGCCGATCCTGGTGCAGGGTCGCAATCCGGATCATGCCGCCGCTGCGCTCGAGGCGATTGGCCGTGCGCAGGCCGTTGCCCTGTCAACTTCGCTGTCATCCAATTGCGACCTGATCCTGCTGGCGGTGGCGGACGACGCCCTGCCGGCGGTGATCGCGGATCTGGCCACTATGCCGCTGTCTGCCACCATCTGCCATGTCAGCGGGCGCAGCGGCGCGGCGCTGCTTGACCCGCTGCGAGCGCAGGGCGCGATCACCGCCGCCGTTCATCCCGCCATGACCTTCACCGGCGATCCGGCCGCCGAAGTCGCGCGAATGCAGGGCGCCCGCTTCGCCATCACCGGCGCCGATGCGCCTTCTATCGCGGCGGCACGCAGGCTGGTCGCGCTGCTGGGTGGCGTTGCGGTCGAGGTCGCGGAAGAACATCGCGCGCTCTATCATGCCGCGCTCTGTCATGCGGCCAATCATCTGGTGACGCTGATCGCCGGTGCCTCCGACGCACTGGCGACGGCCGGCGTGGTGGAGCCCGGCGCGCTGCTGGCGCCACTGGTCCGGGCCGCGCTCGACAACAGCCTGGATCGCGGGATCGATGCCCTGTCCGGCCCGCTGCTGCGCGGCGACCGGGCGACGATCGGCAATCACCTGACGGCGCTGAGCGCGGACGCACCCGACCTGATGCTGGCCTATCGCGCGATGGCGCTGGCGACACTCGATGCGCTCGACCGGGACGACGACGCGCTGCGCGACGATCTTGGAGCGCTGGCCGATTAGATTGAATCGGCCAGCGCTCCAATTGTCTTTTGTTTTTTCGCATTCTGCGAGCCATCGGCTGTTCCAGCCGATTTCAGAACGCTCTAGCCGGCAAAGCGGCTGTTGATCATCCGGGTGGTCGACCAGCCGCCATCCACCGCGATCACCTGGCCATTGATATATTCGCCTTTGTCGGAACAGAGGAAGGCGACAACATGAGCGACGTCCTCCGGCGCGCAATCGCGATAGAAAGGCGTCAGCCCCTGGTTGATCCGCTGGAAGGCGGGATAGTCCCAGGCGGCGTCGGTCATCGGCGTGCGCACCACGGTCGGCGCGACGATGTTGGAACGGATGCCCTGTTCGCCATATTGCGCCGCCATCGTCTGGGTGAGGCCGATCAGCCCCGCCTTCACCGCGCAATAGATGCCGCCATCCATTCCGCCCATGATGCCGAAGGTGGAACCAATGGTGACGATCGCCGACCCCATGCCCATATGCGGCAGGACGGCCCGGCACAGGCGGAAGGGCGCGCGCAGCGACAGGCCGATCACTTCGTCCAGCATGGCGTCGCTGGTGTCATGCACCGGCGCCCACACCCCCGCGCCGGCATTGTTGACCAGATGATCGACCCGCCCGAACCGTGCCAGTGCCTCCGCCACGATCCTGTCCGGCGCATCCTCATCGCCAATGTCCGCCGCGACGAAGGCAAAGGCGGCGTTCTGCGGCAGCGCAGCCGCCAGCGCCGCCAGCTTGTCCGCGCTGCGGCCGGTGCCCAGCACGGCCACGCCATCGGCGCACAGGGCGCGCACGATCGCCGCGCCAATGCCGCCTGCCGCGCCGGTGACGATCGCGACCTTCTGTTCCGTCATGCCGTCATCCTCTGCTGCTCGTGCGCTCGCGCCGCAATGTCCTCCGCCGCGACAAAGCCGAAGGTCAGCGCCGGACCGATCGTCGCGCCGGCACCGGGATAGCAGTCGCCAAAGGGGCTCGCGGCGCAATTGCCCGCGGCATAGAGATGCGGGATCGGCCGACCGCCGCCATCCAGCACCCGCGCCTGTGCGTCGCAGCGCAGCCCGCCCTTGGTGCCCAGATCGCCATTGTCGATCGGCACGGCATAGAAGGGCGCGGTATCGATCGGCCCCAGATTGGGGTTGGGGGTGACGCCGGGATCGCCGAAGAAGCGATCATAGATATTGCCGCCCCGGCCAAATTCGGGATCGACGCCGGTCTGCGCATAGCCGTTCATCACCTGCACGGTTTCGCTCAAGGCCTGCGGCGCGATGCCGATCTTGCGCGCCAGTTCCTCGATCGATCCGGCGCGGAAGACATAATGGTCCCACCAATGGCCGGGAATGCGATGATCGGGCGTATGGACCGTGGGCATCAGCCCGCCGGCGCTGAACTTTGCCCGGAACTTGGCGTCGAAGATCAGCCAGCAGGGCATGTTGGCGCCGGTCTTCACCTGATCCGCCACCATCGCCTGGCCGAACCGGTCATAGCCGGTCGCCTCATTAACGAAGCGCAGCCCCAGCCGGTTGACGCACACGCTCCACGGCCGGCCGACATCGAAAGCGGCCTGATGGATTTCGTGGAAATTGGCGGCGCCCGGCGCCGGCAGGGTCATGGTCGGTATCCACCAGCCCTGATCGGTATGGGCGAGTGAGGCGCCGATCGCCTCCGCCGCGATCAGCGCCTCGCCGCGATTGCCCTCCTCCGGGGTCGAACTGTGGCGGGCGAGACCGGGCACCGGGTAGAAACGCTCGCGCAGCGCCTGATTCCATTCAAAGCCGCCGGCCGCCAGCACCACGCCATGGTGCGCGGCGATCTGCTGCACCTGCCCGAAGCGGCGGACGGTGATGCCCGACACGCGGCCGTCGGCGGCGAGCGTCAGCCCCTCCAGCGCGGTTTCCAGCCGCAGTTCGACACCGCGGGCGAAAACCTGCTTGTAGAGCGCGCCCATCAGCCCCGCCCCTTGGGTGAAGCGCCGATCCCGCGCCGACAGCCGCCGCGTGCCGATGTCGAGCCAGTAGCGCGCGATCATCTTTGCCGCCGTCCAGCGCCAGCCGCGCTGCTGCATCATCAGGGCGAAGGTCTGGCTGAGGTCCATCGCATAGCGGCGGAACAGCGTGAACCGGCTATATTGCGCCCGCATCAGCGGATAGCGATCATCCCCCAATTGCCGCCCGTCAAAGGTGGGGCAGATGATGGAACGATCCGCCCGCGCGCCGGGTGCATCGGGGAAATAATCGGGCCAGGCCGCCGCCATCACCGGCACGCCGCTGTCCTTCAGGAAGCGCAGCATTTCCGGCGCGCGGTCGACATAGGCGGCCAGCCGTTCCGCATCGACCGATACGCCGATGACGCTGCGCAGATAGCGCAACGCCTCGGCCGCGCTGTCGCCCTGGTCGCCATCCAGCCCATGGCCCGGCACCCACATCACCCCGCCCGAGGTCGCGGACGTGCCGCCAAATTGATGCGCCTTCTCCACGATCAGGACGGAGAGGCCGAGATCCGCGCCCCGCAAGGCTGCCATGGCGCCGGCCGCGCCCGATCCGACGACGATGAGGTCGAAGCTCTCCATCATCCGAAGCTCGGCACCGCTTCGAGATGCGATCCGGGCGGGAAGCAGAAATATTCGAGATAATGGCCCAGATCCGCCCGCGCATCGAAATAGGCATAGGTGCCGCCCATCGTGTCCCAGGCGATCGGCATCGCCCAGCGCGCTTTGGCCGCCGCGACTGCCGCGTCAAAGGCGGCGCGATCGGCGAAATGCCGGCCCTGATGATGATAATGAAGGCCAAAGCCCTCCGCCGGCAGGCCCCATTGATAGACGGCGATGTCGCCCGACAAAGGCTGGATGATCTCGAACTGCAGTTCATCCCTGGTCGCCAGCGCGAAATGGGCCACTGCCTGCCGGTCCTGCCCGGTGTCGAACAGCGCGTTGGGCATTTCCATATAATGGCCGATGCCGTGCAGCGCGCCGATCTCGTCCATCGCCCGGCGCCAGTCGGTGGTCACATAGGCATGCTGATAATAGTCCCGGCGCACGGATCGCCCTCTCCCGCTCTGTTCTTCTGCCGGCCACTATCGAAGGCGGGGCAGTGAAGCGGAATGACCCGTGCGGCAGCGCCGCTTGCACCGGTGCGCGCATCGGGTTGCGGGCAATTGCCGCGCCCGCCGGCCCATGATGAATGGGGCCATGACCATGCTGACCTTCACCGCCGTCGCCCATGTCGACGATGTGCCGCCAGGCACTGCCAAGGCCGTCGATGTCGACGGCGAGAGCATCCTCCTGTGCCACAGCAATAGCCGGCTGTTCGCGGTCGCCAATCGCTGCTCCCATGCCGACGAGCCGCTCGCCTGCGGCCGGGTGCGCGCGGGCTGGATCGCCTGCCCGGTCCATGGCGCGCGGTTCGATCTGGAAACCGGCCGCGCCATGAACCCGCCGGCCAAGGCACCCATCAGAGTCTATGAATTGCGGATTGTGGACGACCGGATCGAGATCGCGCGCTAGTCCCTGCGCGGCTGCATCAGGGCCAGGAAATCCGCCAGCGCCAGCCGGGCATCGAGCTGGGTGAAGAGGCGGATCGAGCGGCCGGGGATTTCCGCGCCATAGCGGGAATCGTCCAGCAGGCGCCGACCGGCGATGATCGAGGAGGCGCTGCTCTCCGCAGACACGGACGTCAGCAACACCATCGGACTGTCGCCCAGGGTGATGGCGCCGCCCAGCTGGACGAAGGGCGGCAGATCGGCATAGCGGCCATAGAGCCATGCGGTCGTCGCCGACATCGGCCGCAAGGTCGCCGTCATTTCCGCCACCGACATCTGCAACTGGCGATAGGCACCGGCGGGAATTTGCCAGATCGGCATGCGGCTCCGTTCGATCACGGCACGCGCGGCTTCCAGATCGGTGGACAGATTATATTCGCTGCCGCCCTGCGGATAATCGGCGCCGCCGATCCAGACCAGGGTCATGCGATCGGCGATCGCCGGCTCCAGCTGCAGCGCCTGGGCGAGATTGGTGAGCGGCCCGCCGCAGGTGAAGAAGAGCGGCAGCGGATCGTCGCGCATCGCCTCCGCCACGATCGCCCGTGCCGCCGCCGACGCCTGTGCCCCGGCGACGCCGAAGCGCTCGCTGCCCGCGATCACCGGGCAGAGGTTCGTCAGACCCATGATATGCATCAGGTCGATCGCCGCCTGTTTGCCCGCCGCGGCGGTTGCGCCGGCCGGCTGTCCGCCCAGTGCCGCCAGCTTCGCGTCGAGCGCCGATGTCGTGACCAGCACTGGCCGGGCCGCCTTCGTCGCCAGTTGATGCGCGAGCGCGATCAGGCCGTCGGGATCGCCGGCGAAATCATTGTCGATGATGATGCGCGCCTTGGGCGCCTGCCGGATCACCGGCAGCGCGGATCGGGCGGCCGTGCCGATCATCAGGCTGGCGCCCGCTGCGATGAATCCGCGCCGATCGATCTCTGTCCGCATGCCTCTCCCCTGTCTGGGCCGAGGGCTGGCATGGGGCGGCCAAAGGGTCAAATAGCGATTTTCGGGGTGCCCATAGGCCAGAGCTATGGATGGCTGAGCCGCGCGACCGCGACCGCGCGAATGTCGGCGGCCTTGGCCTTCTCATTGCCGGTCAGGGCAAAATCCGCCTCGTCCAGCAGCAGTATCCGACGCGGCACCTTGAAGCTGGCCATGCGCGCCTTGAGATGGGCGATCAGGTCGCTTTCCGTCACCCGCGCGCCATCGACCGGGACGATGCAGGCGACCACCATCTCGCCCAGCAACTCGTCGGGCACGCCGACGGTCTGGCTGCGCTTGACGCCGGGGAAGGTGGCGATCGCCGCGTCCACTTCCTCGGGCGCAACATTGGCGCCGCCGGTCTTGATCATGTCGGTCAGGCGCCCTTCCCAGAAGAAGCGCCCCTGTTCATCCACCCGTCCGCCGTCGCCGGTGCAATAATAGCCTTCCGCGTCGAAACATTCTTCCGGCGCCTTGCCCAGATAGGCGGTCATCAGGGTCGACCCCTTGATGCACATTTCGCCATGCTGGCCGACCGGCAGGATCGCGCGGGTCAGCGGATCGACGATCTTGAGGCTGTTGCCGGGCAGCGGCGCGCCGGCGCTGCCGCCATAATCGGCGTCGGACGTATCCGCATCGAACGCCGTGCAGATCGTCATCGTCTCGGTCGTGCCGAAGGCCATGGGCGTGGTCCAGCCGGTGTCGACCGTCGGATGTTCGCCGATCAGCTCACCCTTGGTCACATATTTGAGGCTGGAAAGATCCGCGCTGGCCCAATTGTCCGCCGCCTGGACCCGCGCCCATTGGTGCGGCCGTCCGGTGAGGAAGGTGACGCGCTCCTGCTCGATCACGTCGAGTGCGGCGGCGGCATCGAACACCGGTTGCAGCACCGCCGTCCCGCCGGTCGACAGCGCGGTGCCGATCACCAGGCTGATATTGCCCGACCAGAACAGGCCATTGCCGGTCCAGCTCACCACCGGTTCGCGCATCGCGAAGACGCGCGGCCAGCGCCACCACTGGATGCAGAAGGCGCGCTGGGCATGGACGATCCCCTTGGGCAGGCTGGTAGTGCCGGACGAGAAGAAGATGCCGCCATGGTCGGACAGCGTGACGGTGGCGGCGCGCTGCGCCACCTGCGCATCGGGCACCGCCGCGCCGCTGGCAAGGAAAGCATCCCAGCCTTCATAGCCCGGCGCTGCCGGATCGGCATCGGTCACGCTGTCGAGCTGGACCAGCCGATGGAGAAACGGCCCCTTGTCGATGCCGGCCAGCATGGCGGCAAAATCCTTCTTCATCACCCGCGTGTCGAAGAGGAGGATGCCGATCGCCGAGGCCTGGACCAGATGCTCCAGTTCCTCCGCGCTTGAAAAGCTGCTGAGCGCCACGGTGACGCCACCCGCCATCGCGATGCCGAAGACGCTGGCGAGATATTCGGGCCGGTTCGCCATCAGCACGCCGACCCGGCCGTCCTTGCCGAGGCCGGCCGCGATCAGCGCCCTGGCCACCGCGACGGAACGGGCATGGAGTTCGTCATAGCTCCAGCAGATGCGCTGCTGCGCGGTGCGCATGATGACCGCGTCGCGCGCGCCGTGCCGCGCCCGCACCGCATCCAGATAGGCGGGGATGGTCTGCGCGCCCTGCCCCGGCTCCTGCGCCAGCGGAGGGCCATGGATCAGCGAAAGCGGCGCGCTCAATAGGGCAACTCCACCTGCGCCGTGCCCTTCAATATCTCCTCGCCATCCTGGGTGGTCATCACCGTGCGGACCTTGACCACCGGCATGCCGAAGGGGGAACGGTCGATCTTCTCCACCACCTCGCCATCGACCCAGGTGACGTCGCCCTCGAACGCGGGGGAGCGGAACTGGGTCTTGCTGTGCCAGACATAGCCGCCATGGCCGGCCCAATAGGCGACCGTGTCGAGATGCCAGGCATTCATCGACGCGCCATAGCCATAGGCGCCGCCCATGCCGACATTCTCCGCCTTTTCGGCATTGATATGGCCCGATGACGGGCCGTGATAGAGGCCATCACCCATGCGCGGGTCGATCTTGCGCGCTTCATGGTCATAGCTCATGTCGGCGCCGAAGCCGGCATCCTCGGTCGCGGGATCATGAATGCCTTCAGGCGCGTTCCACGCCCAAGTCCCCCAGATATTCTGGCGATGGGCGCGGCACTCATTGGCGAAGCTGACCACCGAATGCGGCCCGATCACCCGGCGCGGCAGCCGATCGCCCACCTTTACATCTGCATAGGCGGGCGAATGGCCGTCGCGGTTGGACAGGATCCAGTCGTGGCGCGCCTTGTGGATGTCGGTCAGTTCCGCCTTGGTCCAGCGCCGGGGGCTCCGCTTCTCCTTGGCATAGACGCCGCGCCTGTTCGCTTCCTCGACCAGATAGCGGATCGCAGTCGCCTGTTCCTTGGCCACCAGCGCGCCATGCTGGTTGCGGTGGATGGTGTCGCCGCGCGCGAACATGGTCGGGCCGGCAAAGCCGGTGTCAGCAATCGAATAACCGTCGAAGCGGCGGCTCTGCACCAGCTTGTCGCCGGGGCGGACGGGGGTGCCGTAGAACCACCATTCCTCGCCGGCGAAGATCAGGTGGGTGCCCGGCACCTTGCCCACGCAGGCCGGGTGACAACCATGGCCATAGTCCATCGCCACGGTGAAGCTCTGCGGCGCGACGATGCCGCCGAAGCGGGAGGCGCGGGCGAAATTCTCGTCCCAATGGATCGGGTTGGGATAATCCATCGCCTGCACCCAGCGGCGAATGTCGGTCGCGTTGCAAGGATCCCACATCTCGGCGAAGATCACCGGCTTGCCGACCCACTGGTCGACATCCCTGGTATCCAGCGTCAGCTTGCTGTCCTGCACATCCATATCGGCCATGATGTCCTACTCGATCACTTGCGGCGCGCCGGTGCCGAGATAGTCGGCCAGCACGCGGTGGAAATTGATGATCGCCCGTTCCTCGACCGGGCTGGGCCGCAGCCCGTCGCAGCCGCGCGAGCGCAGGCCGCGCTGCACCGCCCCCATGTTCGAGAAATCCTGGCACAGCACCTTGCGCCAGCTTGCCTCGTCCATGTCGGGCTTGT
This sequence comes from Sphingobium yanoikuyae, assembly GCF_034424525.1. Lineage (NCBI taxonomy): Bacteria > Pseudomonadati > Pseudomonadota > Alphaproteobacteria > Sphingomonadales > Sphingobiaceae > Sphingobium > Sphingobium yanoikuyae. Next base: position 5,079,677 of record NZ_CP139979.1, on the reverse strand, counting down.
GGAGATTGGCGGGGCGCGGCTCGGTGCCCTCGGGGAAGCGTTCGAGCGTATAGACCTCGAAGATGCAGCGATTGGGATCATGGCCGTCGGGCCGTGCGCGATAGCAGAGCGCGAAGGTCGGTCCGTGGATCACGACCGTGTTGGGGAAGATGTGCCAGACATTGCCCGCCGCCGCGAAATGGGCCGGGTCGATGCGCGGCCAGTTCACCCCGCGCTTGGCGTCCTCCTCCACCGTGCGGCGCATCAGGTGCATCTGCACCTCGCCCGGCGGCGTCTCTTCGGGCAGTTCCTCGACCAGCAGATTGGCGACCCGCACCATCGTTTCGGTGGTGGTGCCGTTCACTTCCTCCCAGAGCTGGTTGAGCGAATCCGCCAGCCCCTGGCGCATGTCCGCCGCGCCCGCCGCGCCGGCGGTCGCGCCACCCGTGCCCTCGCGCGCCTGCGACCCGAACACGCCATGGATGCCACGCCCGTCGCTCCAGGTCGGCTTGGGCGAATATCTGGTCAGTTGCGGATGGGTGCCGGCAACATGATAGCCCTCGTTGAACGCCTCGATCGCGACCTTCCAGTTGCACGGAAAATGCAGCCATTGGCGCCAGCGATAGCGCATCTGCTCCAGCTCGAACGGGTCGAGCATTGATGCCGCCGGCTCCAGATAGTCACGCAGCGGCGGCGCGTCCGGGTCCATGCAGACGAACACCCAGCCGCCCCAGCTGTCGACGCGCACGTCGCGCAGGCGCAGGTCATCGGCCTTCAGGCAGTCGCCCCAGGCATCCTTGCGGACCACGCCGACATTGTTGCCGTCCAGATCCCAGCTCCAGGCATGGAAGGGGCAGACCAGCCGCTTCGCATTGCCGCAGCCTTCGGTCAGTTGCCTACCGCGATGGCGACAGACGTTGAAATAGGCGGCAATCCGGTCGGGCGCGGCGCGCACGACGATGATCGAGTCGTCGACAATGTCATAGGTGACATAGTCGCCGACCTCAGGGATTTCCTCTTCCCGGCAGGCGACCTGCCAGACTTTGGGCCATAGTTTCGCGGCCTCGGCATCGGCATAGGATTGCGAGACATAGGCGGTGTTGCCGATCAGGACCGGTGGCTCAGTAATGCTCCCTTGCATGGTCATGTGTCCCTGCCGCTCAATGCAGCGCAACCGGCGGCGGCGGCGCAGCCTCCGCGCGATAGTCGCTGGGGTTGCGGGCATAGACGCGCTTGAACATGCGGCTGAAATGAGCCGGGCTCTTGAAGCCGACGGCATAGGCGATCTCGCTGATCGAGATGCTCGCTGCGTCGGATCGCGCCATCCAGGCCCGCGCCTGCTCCAGCCGGCGCTGCCAGATCAGGTCGGAAAAGCTGGTGCCATTCTGCTTGAGCAGGGTGGTGAGATAGCGCGGTGAAATGCCGCAGCCCTTGGCCGTCATCGCGGCGGACAGGCCCGGATCGGACAGATGCACCTCGACGAAGCGGCGAACATCGGCAAAGCGCTTCTCCGCGACGGAAGGACGCGGCGGCACCGCGCGCAGATCATGGCGCAACCCTTGGCCGATCACCGCCAGCGCCGCCTCCACCAGCGTCCGCGTGGTTTCCTCCGCCACATCGGCGTCGCGCTGGAACAGGCCGGCTAGGATGCCATCGGCGATCCCCAGTTCCGCCCGCTGCATCGGCAGCAATATGCCCGCCCCGGCATCGCAATCAACGAAGCCGCGCAGCACATGGGTCGGCACCGTCACATGCAGCACCTCATGTACGCCCTGCGCATCGGGCTGGCATTCGATCAGGAAGGGCGTGGTCGAGCGCGTCATCAGAAAATCGCCATATTGGGCGGCCCGACTGCCAAGCTGGTTGGAAAAGACCAGCCGGCCGCGCTTCACGAACCACAGGACGGTGAGGTCGGTGCCATCCTCGCGGATATGCTGGCGGGTGCGGCGGAAGAAGAGGCGGGTGGCCGATCGCAGCAGGATCGCGGCGCTGGGGCCGGCGGACTTGCGCCGCGCCTCCACGTCGATGACGGAGCCTTCCTCCATCCAGTAATCGCCGCGATAATATTCCTGCTCGCGTTCGCCGCGAAACAGGTGCTGGCATTCGCGATAATTGCCCCGGTCAAGGGCGAAGAGCGTCTCGATCATCGCATCCGCTCCTTTCAGCGCTGTGCCCGCCCGGCGCGGCTCAGCCGCCAT